>CAZIZD010000232.1:0-7316 GCA_964543615.1 uncultured Alcaligenaceae bacterium
GCGTCGTCTCCGTACAAGACCGTGCAGGAGCTGATCGCGGCCGCGAAAGCCAAGCCCGGACAGCTGCAGTTCGCCTCCGGCGGCGCCGGCGCAGGCGCGCACCTGTCGGGCGAGCTCCTCAAGAACATCGCGGGCGTGGACATCGTGCACGTGCCGTACAAGGGCAATGCGCCCGCGCTCAACGATCTGCTGGGCGGGCAGGTGACGATGATGTTCGACACCATCAACACCGCGCTGCCGCACGTCAAGAGCGGCAAGCTGCGCGCGCTCGCGGTGACGAGCCCGACGCGCTCGCCGCTCGCACCCGAGATTCCGACGATGATCGAGTCGGGCCTCCCTGGCTTCGACATCAGCGCGTGGTACGTGCTGTTCGCACCCGCCGGCGTTCCCAAGGACGTGATGGCGCGCCTCAACGCCGAGGCCAACAAGGCCATCGCCGATCCCGAGCTCAAGAAGACGCTCGGCGAGCAGGGCGTCGAGCTCACCGGCGGCACGTCCGCCGACGCCGACAAGTTCGTGATGGGCGAGGTCGACCGCTGGGGCCGGATCATCAAGACGCGCGGCATGTCCGCCAACTGACGGCGCTTTCGTGAAGCTATTCGACCTGCATTCGCACTGGGGCACGCGCCGCGGCTACGTGCTGCGCACCGACGAGCAGCTCGCGCTCCAGCGCAAGACGTGGAACTCCGATCCCGCGTACGTCACGGAAGAAGCGATGGCCGCGTATCTGCGCTCGCAGGGCGTGCGCACCATTCTCGACTTCGGCTTCACCAAGAGCATGCCCGTCGCGGAGGCGCGGTCGTATCACGACTACGCCCTGGACGTGCAGGCGACGTATCCGGACGCCATCTTCGGCAACTGGCTGCAGATCGATCCGCGCCTCGGCCGCGAGGGTGTGGCCGAGTTCCAGCGCTGCGCCGCGGCGAGCCGCGGCTTCATCGGCGTTTGCGTATCGGCCCCCGGCATGGGCTACGCGGCGAGCGATCCCATCTTCGATCCGTTCTACGAAGCGAGCGTCGAGATGAAGCGGCCCGTGCTGATCCTCACGGGCACGACCGGCGCGGGCGCGGGCTTGAAGGGCGGGGGCGGCGTGCTGCTCGACCTTTCGCATCCGCGCTACATCGATGCGGTGTCGGTGCGCCATCCCGACCTCGTGATCATCGGGGGGCGCAATCCCTGGCCGTGGACCACGGAGATGATCGCCGTGCTGCTGCACAAGCCCGACGTGTGGCTCGAACTGCACGGGTGGTCGCCCAAGTATCTCGACGATCCGCTCAAGCACGAGCTCACGCGGCGCCTCAAGCACAAGGTGTTGTTCGGCGCCGACTATCCGCTCTTCACTTACGAACGCCTCGTGTCGGATTGGCAGGGACTGGGATTCGACGAGGCGACGCTCTCCCGCATCTTCACCGAGAACGCGAAGCGGCTGTTTCCCTCGCTGGCCGAAGGCGCGTAGCGCATGGACCTCTCGCTGCGCGGCAAGGCCGCGATCGTGGGCGGCGCGAGCCAGGGCATCGGATTTGCCATCGCGCGGTTGCTCGCTTCGGAGGGCGTTCGCGTGGCGATGGTTGCGCGCAAGGCCGAAGCGCTGGACGCCGCGGTGGCGAGCATCGCCGATGCGGGCGGCGAAGCGTTTGCCGTTCCCGCGGACATCCGCAAGGCCGGCGACTGCGAGCGCATCGTCGCCAGCGCGACGGCCCACTTCGGTCGCCTCGACATCCTGGTCAACAACGACGGCGCGCCGCCGCTCGGACGCATCGACGAGTTCGACGACGTCGCGTGGGGCAAGGCGGTCGAGCAGAACCTCATGAGCGTGGTGCGGCTTACGCGGCACGCGATCCCGCACATGCGCGCGGCCGGTAGCGGCAGCATCGTCAACATCACTGCGTTGTCCACGCTGCAGCCGATGCCGCGCTTCGGGCTGTCGGTCGCGACGTGGGCGGGAGTGCTCGGCTATGCGAAGACGCTGTCGCTCGAAGTCGCCGCGGACAGTATCACCGTCAACACCATCTGCCCGGGACGCATCGCCACCAGCCGCATCGACAAGGTGTTCGGCTCGGGCGACGGCAAGGCGACCGTCGATGGGAAGGCGCTGGAGGAGATGACCAGGACGGTGCCGCTCGGCCGACTCGGCACGACCGACGAGATCGCGGGACTGGTGGCGCTGCTCGCCTCACCGTGGGGCGCGTACATCACGGGCTCGACGTTCCACATCGACGGCGGCCGCCACGCGGCGCTTTTCTAATGAAGTACATCGCGGCGGACTGAAGTCCGCCCTACCGACATGGCCTACGAAGGCGACGTTCCCTGGCTTTTCCGCGCGCTGGACTACGAGGCGCTGGCAAGAGAGTTTCCCCCTCCGCCCAACTATTTCCGCGAGGTCTACCGCGTCTCGCGCGACGAGCTGCGCGCGCGCCAGGAAGCGCGATTCCTCGAGACCGTGCGCCGCGGATGGGAGATCCCGTTCTTCCGCCGGCACTGGGGGCGCGCGGGTATCGAGCCCGGCGACATCCGCGGCCTCGACGACTTGACCAAGCTGCCGCCGTACACCGTGACCGAGTTGCGCGAGAGCATCGACCTCGCGCCTCCGTACGGCGACTTCATGGGCATCTCGCCCGAGGACGGCGCGCGCATGCCGCTCGTGCTGCAGACGAGCGGCGGCACGACCGGATTGCCGCGCCCAATGCTCTACGCGCCGCGCGATCGCGAAGTGATGGCGATCCTCGGCGGACGCCGCT
This sequence comes from uncultured Alcaligenaceae bacterium, assembly GCA_964543615.1. Taxonomy (GTDB): domain Bacteria; phylum Pseudomonadota; class Gammaproteobacteria; order Burkholderiales; family Casimicrobiaceae; genus VBCG01. Next base: position 2,739 of record CAZIZD010000232.1, read on the forward strand.
TCGCGCTGCACGGCGTGCATCCCGGCGATCGCGTCATGGTCACCTACTCGCTCGGGCTCGGCAACGGCGGCATGGCGCCGCGCGAGGCGCTGCGCAGATACACCGGGTCGATCCCCATCATGACCGGCAGCGGTGCCGGCACGCCCACGCGACGGCAGATCGAGATCGCCAAGGCGTGGGGCATCAACGTCATCCTCGGCTTTCCCTCGTACCTGCGCCATCTTGCGATCGTCGCCAAGGAAGAGATGGGCATCGATCCGCACAGCCTCGGCATCCGCACGCTCGGCTCGCATCTCGGGCAAGAGGATCGCGCGCGCATCGAGGAGCTGTGGAACGCGCCGTGCCACGACGCGTACGGCACGCACGAGAGCGGCATGATGGCCGCGGAGTGCGGCGAGCGCAGCGGCATGCACATCCAGGAGGACGCGGTGATCCTCGAGATCGCCGACACCGAGACCGGGCAGGTGCTGCCCGAGGGCGAGCGTGGCGCGGTCTACATCACCACGCTCTATCGCTGGGGCGCGCCGCAGATCCGGTTCAACATCAACGACATCTCGCGCATCATTCCCGGACAGTGTTCGTGCGGCAGCACGCTGAAGCGTCTCGACCGCATCTTCGGGCGCAACGACACGATGGTGAAGCTGCGCGGCGTCAACGTGTTCCCGGAAGCGGTGGGCGCGGTCGTGGTGGCGGACGCGCGCAGCAACGGCGAGTATGTATGCATCGTCGAGCGCACCGGCGCCGACAATCATGAAGAGATGAGGGTGATGATCGAGGTGCCCGATGCCGCGACCGACCGCTCGAAGTTCGAGCGCGAGTTCGAGCAGCGGTTCAAGGAAGTGCTCGGCGTGCGGGTGACGGTGGAGGCGGTGGATCGTGGCGCGACGGATCGCTATACGGGGACGTCGACGTCGTCGAAGATCAAGCGGCTGGTGGATCGAAGGTAAGGTAAGGCGAGGGGACTCGCGATCAACACGAGGAAACAACAACGGGCGGTAACGACCCGCCCGTGGTTGCGTCTCAAAGTGGGTGCCCAGCCTAGAACCGCCACACCGCCGACAGCGAATAGAAATTCGCGTTGAAGTTGCCGCCCATCGCCTCGCCACCCAGGTCGGGGTAGTACGTCCACTCCGCGCGCAGCGCGATGTTCTTGTTGATACGGTACGAGACGCCCACGCCTGCGTCCCAGCCGTTGTTCGTCTCCTTGACCGAGTTCTGCAGCAGCTCGAAGTTGCCGGTTCCGGTGAAGCTCGCCTTGCTCTCGGACCACGCGTAACCGCCGCGGGCGAAGATGCCCCACTGGTCGTTGAACTCGTACTGCGGCACGAGATCGACGCTCCATCCCGACACCTTGATGCTCGCGTCCAGCGCGCCGGCCTGCTGCGCGGTGACGGTATATCCCGGCTTGCCGAGGTCGAAGTACGACACTTCGAAGGCGAGGTTCTTGAGCGGTTGCCAGCCGCCGGTGATCCGCCAGGCGAACTGACCGTCGTCGGACGACGTGTTCACGTTCTTGAATCCCAGGTCCTGCACCTGCTGGCTGATGCTGCCGGTGTCGATGCCGTTCTGCGCGTAGCCGAGCGTGCCGGCGACGTACAGGCGCGAGAGGAATGAGTCGGACTGTGCGAGCACGCCGGTCGAGGCGAGTAGGGCGGCCGCGGCCGCGAAGGTTTTCCTGATCATGTCTTGGGTCTCCGTGTGCATCAATTGCCGGCCGCCGTGCCTTCGCGACGCGGGTCGGCGCCGCCGGCCCAGCCCGCGTAGGGCTTGAGGATTGCGGCGAGGCCGCCGCGGTAGCCGTTGTCGCGCACGCCGTTGAACGTGATGCCGTGAAGGCCGCTGTTGATGTCGACGACGGCCACCGTGTGTCCGCGCGCCTTGAGGCCCGCTTCGAGGCCGGCCACCGAGCTGCCCTTCTCGAGATTCGTCGTCGCCGAGGTCTGCGCTCCGAAGTTGCCGTGGTCGATTGCCTTCTGGATGTCGAGGTTCCAGTCGTAGACGCCGACGATTGCCTTGGTGACGTACTGGATGATCGCGCTGCCGCCCGGCGAGCCGATGACCATGTCGAGGCGCCCGCGGTCGTCGAACACCATGGCAGGGGCCATCGAGCTGCGGGGACGCTTGCCCGGTTCGACCCGGTTGGCCACCGGCGTGCCGTTGGAGGCGACCGGTGTGAACGAGAAATCGGTGAGCTGATTGTTGAGCAGGAAGCCGCGAACCATCTGGTAGCTGCCGAAGCCCGACTCGATGGTGGTGGTCATCGACAGCGCATTGCCCCACTGGTCAACGATCGACATGTGCGACGTTCCCGGCGGCTCGTGGTGCAATCCCTCGCCGTACTCCTCCTGCGCGTTGCAGCATCCCGGAGGCTTGCCGACCGTGGGAGCGCCCATCGACTTGGTCATGCTGATCAGCGCGCGGCGGCTCGCGAGGTAGTCCTTGTCGAGCAGTCCTGCAAGCGGCACGTTCACGAAGTCGCTGTCCGCCATGTACTGGCCGCGGTCGGCGTACGCGAGGCGGTACGCCTCGGAGATGAGGTGGACCGAATCCACCGAGTTGGGACCCATCGCCTTCACGTCGAACGACTCGATGATGCCCAGCGTCATGAGGACGGTGGTGATGCCCGACGAGGGCATGCCCATGCCGCAGATCAACCGGCCGCGATAGGTGCTGCACACCGCAGGCCGCTTCACCGCCTTGTAGGACGCAAGGTCGGCCGTGGTGAGAAGGCCGGGGTTGGTCGGATGCGAGGCGACCTTGTTGGCAACGTCCGTTGCGATGGCGCCGAAGTAGAAGGCATCGGCGCCGCCGGAGGCGATCGCCCTGAACGTCGCAGCGAGTTCGGGATTCTTGATGATGGTGCCCACTGCCTTGGGCGTGCCGTTGGCATTGTAGAAGTAGGGGCCGGTCACCGGGTCGTTCTTGAGCGTGGCGTCGGCGCCGGAGAGCGCGGCGAACAGGCGCGGCGACAGCGCGAAGCCCTGCTCGCACAGCGCGATCGCCGGATCGAAGAGCTTGGCCCAGGGAAGCTTGCCCTTTTCCTTGTGCGCGAGCTCGAGCAGCCGCAGCACGCCCGGCGTGCCGACGGAGCGTCCGCCGATCACCGCTTGTGTGAAGCCCATCGGCTGCCCGTTCGGCAACAGGAACAGTCCACCTGTTGCGGTCGCAGGCGCGGTCTCGCGCCCGTCGTAGGTTTCAACCTTGTGGGCCGCGCCGTCGTACCAGACCATGAACGCGCCGCCGCCGATGCCGGAGGATTGCGGCTCGACCAGGTTCAGCACCATCTGCGTGGCGATGGCGGCATCGATCGCCGAGCCACCCGCGTTCAGCATGTCGACGCCGGCCTTGACCGCAAGCGGGTTCGCGGCCGCGACCATGTCGGTGTCGGTGAAGACGATCTGCTTGTCGGTCCAGCCGGAAGGCAGTTCCGGCGGCGGGGGCGTTTGCGCGAGGGACGGAGCGAAGGGAACGGCTAGCGCGAGCAACGTGACGGCAAGCGCCGATGCGGCACGGCGGCAGATCAATTGCATGGACACTTCTCCTCGAAGGGGCGCACGAGCGGCGCCTTGATGGCCAATCCTAGCATGGCACCGATGCCGCTATCCTTTCGACTTCGCCTTCGCGAACCGGCGCAAAATCGCCTCCTCCATCGGACATTTCACGTGAGCACCCCCAAGTACACCCACGACGAGATCACCTACGAGCTCTTCGGCATCGACCCGGCGGAGTTCTATCGCACGCGATTTGCCTATGGACCCGGCGTGGCCAACGGTCTCGCCGATCCGGCCCTGCGCTACGACATCGGCTACGAGAACATCCGCCGGCTGGTGGCCGACGTGAAGATGTTCCTGCCCTCCGGGGGCAAGGTGCTGGACATCGGCTGCGGCGCCGGATCGCACGGGCCGACGCTGCACGCGAACGTTCCCGGCCTCGACCTGCACGGCGTGGACATGTCCCGCGAGTGCCTGGCGCAGGCGCGCGACAACGGCTACAGGCACACTCAAGAAGTCGACCTGACCAAGCCGCTGCCGTTTGCCGACGAGTCCTTCGACATGGTGTTCTCGATGGATCTCTTCGGTCACATCGAGTTCCGTCACAAGGACTTTCTCATCGGCGAGATCAGCCGCGTCACCCGGCGCGGCGGCGGCGGACATCACGGCGTGGAAACAGCACTGATCGACTATTTCAACTGCTGCCCCGACGACGAGTCCGACCCGATCCGCCAGTATGTTTACGTCGACGGCCACATCGGCGCGGAGCCGGGGGATGCGGTCTGCCGCCGTTTCGCGCGGTCGTTCTCCAAGGTCACGCACGGCATCACGCGCCTGCACCCGTTCAAGCCGCTGCCGGGGTTCGCGGCGTGCTTCGACGAGGAATTCCAGCAGGCCGTGGCACGTTACGACCATCCGCAGGCAAGGCAGCTCGCTGACATCATCCTGGGTCGTCTCAACAACTACTACAAGGAGACCTATGCGCGGATTTTCGGGCCCGCCTTCCGATCCAGCGAAATGCCGCCGGAGCCGCCAACGGACGCGCATGACCGGGAGCGGCTGCAATTGCAGAAGCTGATCGACGCCC
>CAZIZD010000233.1:0-7279 GCA_964543615.1 uncultured Alcaligenaceae bacterium
AGCACGACGATTCGCGCGCTCGAACGGCGATTACGACGGTGCGCACATCACGACGGTGTCCGCGCCGTCGCCTTCGGCGAGCCAGCCCTTGCCGACCATCTGGTCCCGCACGGCGCGGGACGTCGTGTAGCGGTGATTGGCGTCGGCGCGATTGCTGAACACGCGATAGACGGGGACGGCTCCCGCCGCGCAGTTGCCGGCCGTCGGGGGATACAGATGCAGGAACGCGTCCGACTCGAGGACGAACGTCGGGTTCTTGGCGATGGTCCCCGCGCACTCGTTCGCGTCGCGTCCGAAGAAATGGCCGTCACCCTTGCCGGGCGGAATGTAGATGCGGCACACGGCGGCGGTGCCGCCCTGCGCCGCGGCAAAGGCGTTGAACGAAAGCCCGGTGCGCGTCCAACCTTTGAACGTGCCGTTGTCGAGCTTGGCGATCTCGTCGGCAACGTACGTGATGAAGTAGTGATCGAGCGACGCGTTGTAGAACTCGACGACGGTCACAGGCGTGGAGCCTGCGCTCCCCGCGACGCGAATGAACTTGTCGGCGGTTGCGGTCGTGCCCGCGCTATCGGTGACCTTGGCAGTGAACGCATAGTCGCCAGCCGCCGTGACCTTGCCGGAGATCACGCCGGTGTTGACGTCGAGCGCGAGGCCCGGCGGCAACGTGCCGCCCGCGATCGACCAGGTGAAGGGCGGGGTGCCGCCATATCCCCCGACCGATGCCACGACGTTGTCGCCCGCATCGACCTGGATTGCGCGCGGCAACAGGCCGAGTCCCGCAAGGGCGTACGAACGCTTGCCCGCCGCAAAGGGCGATCCTGCGACGGGCACCAGGGCGCCGGACGCGGGATTGAGGCGAAAGCCGTAGATCGCGCCGGTGGCTCGCGACGTGACATAGACCAAGTCGCTGACGCTCAGGACACCCGACGGTTGGGAGCCCACCGCCAGCGGCGTGCCGATGCCCGTCAAAGTGCCGTTGGCTGCAATGGAGAACGTCCTGAGGGCATTGCCATCGAGGTCGAGGACGAAGAGATAGCGGCCCGTCGGGTCCACCGCCAAGCCGGAGACAAATCCCGGGGACTGCGACGTGACGCGGGCCAGCGTCAACGCGCCGGTCGTGGTATCGACGGCATACGTCGCCAACCAGCCCCGCGCGCTGCCGGCGAAAAGGAAGCGTCCATCCGGACTCAAGGCGAGCGCGGAGACGAGCCCCGTCTCGCCGGTCGAAAGGGGGGAACCGGCGCGGTGCGCAAGCGCGCCGGTAGCGCCATCGATGGTCAGCACCGCAATCGTGCCGCCGACACTCCCCTCGCTCTGGCCCACGTACATGAAGCGGCCCGCGCGATCGATGACCACGGGCGTCGGAAGCCCGCCGTTGGTAGGCAGCGGCGCACCGGGCAGCGCAGTGAGCGCTCCCGTGCTGCGGTCGATGGCGAAGCCCGAAACGGTACCGTTCGGCGAGCCGCCGGCGGCGTACAGGAAGCGCCCGGTCGGCGTGATCGCCACGCCGCGCGGGTTGGAGCTGACCGCGACCGGTGCGCCCGGAATGGGGACGAACGCACCCGACACGGGATCGCGCGCGAATCCGCAGACGCGTCCCGGATTGCCGACCCCGCCGCTGAAGTAGATGTAACTTCCGGACGGGTCGACGGCCAGGCCCGATGAAGCGAAGCACGACACCACGTTGAACGTGCCGGGAATGGGCGTCAACGCGCCGTAGCCGGCCAGGGACTTGGGTTGAAGCCCGGCGCCCGCCTGCGGCGGGGGCTGGGTGTTCAGGTACTGCAGGACGTAGAAGCAGGCGACCTGCACCTCGAAGGGCTGAGGGCTCTGGTCGTCGGAACTCTTGCAGAGCTCGATGGCCGCGATGATCTCCCGCGGCAGGAACACGTTGGGCGGAATCTCGACGGCGGCGGCGGGCGGCGAAGCGCCGAGCAACAATACAGCCGCCAAGGCGGCGACAGCCCCCCTGGCTCCGCCGCGCCTCGCGGTTTCAGACATCGAGGTTACGCACGCCGAGCGCGTTGTGCTCGATGAACGCGCGGCGGGGCTCGACCTCCTCGCCCATCAACGTGCTGAAGATCTCGTCGGAGGCGATGGCATCCTCGACCTGCACGCGCAGGAGACGGCGCACCTTGGGGTCCATGGTCGTTTCCCACAGCTGCTCGGGATTCATCTCGCCCAGACCCTTGTAGCGCTGGATCGACGTCGCGTCGCGCGCTTGCGCGAGCAGCCAGTCGAGCGCTTCCTTGAACGACTTGACGGCGAGCGAGCGCTCGCCGCGACGGATCACCGCGCCGGCCTGCACGACGTCGTGCGCGGCGTCCTTGATCACCTTGGCGTCCTCGGTCGCGAGGAAGTCGGCTTCGAGGCCCGTGACGTGCGGCGTGCCGTGGTGCATGCGCTTGATGGCAAGGCGCCGCGTCTCGGTCGTGGGGTCGTAGCGCGCCTCGACCGTGATGTTCGGGTTGCCCATCGCGGCCGTAAGCTCGCGTGCGCTGCGCTGCGCGGCTTCCTCGGTGCCCAGGTCCACCGCGACGCCGTTCAGCATGGCGTAGAGCACGCTCGCTTCGGTGACGCGCGACAGGCGCTCGATCACCGCTTCGGCGAGCAGGTACTTGCGGGAGAGATCGCCGAGCGCTTCGGGCGTGAGCGCGGGGCGTCCCGCGCCGGGCACGAACTCCGCGTTGCGCAGCGCGACGCGCAGGAGATGCTGGCGCAGCTCGAAGTCGTCCTTGAGGTAGATCTCTTCCTTGCCCTGCTTGGCCTTGTACAGCGGCGGCTGCGCGATGTAGATGTGACCGCGGTCGACGAGCTCCGGCATGTGGCGATAGAAGAACGTGAGCAGCAGCGTGCGGATGTGCGAGCCGTCGACGTCCGCGTCGGTCATGATGATGATGCGGTGATAGCGCAGCTTCTCGGCGCTGAAGGCGTCCTTGTCGCTGTGCCCGTTGTTGGTTGTCTCGCCCGTAGGCTTGCCGATGCCCGCGCCCAGCGCCATGATCAGCGTGGAGATGGCTTCCGACGACAGGAGCTTCTCGAAGCGCGCGCGCTCGACGTTGAGGATCTTGCCGCGCAGGGGAAGGATCGCCTGGAACTTGCGGTCGCGGCCCTGCTTGGCGGAGCCGCCGGCGGAGTCGCCCTCGACGATGTAGATCTCGCACAGCGCGGGATCGCGCTCCTGGCAGTCGGCGAGCTTGCCGGGCAGGCCCACGCCGTCGAGCACGCCCTTGCGCCGCGTGAGCTCGCGCGCCTTGCGGGCCGCTTCGCGCGCACGCGCGGCGTCGACGATCTTGCCGCAGATGATCTTGGCGTCCTGCGGCTGCTCGAGGAGGAATTCAGCGAGCTTGGCGCCGACCACCTCCTGCACGATGGGACCCACTTCGGAGGAGACGAGCTTGTCCTTGGTCTGCGAGCTGAACTTGGGCTCGGGCACCTTCACCGACAGCACGCACGTCAAGCCTTCGCGCATGTCGTCGCCGGTGGTCTCGACCTTGGCCTTCTTGCCGATCTCTTCCTTCTCGATGTAGTTGTTGAGCGTGCGCGTCATCGCCTGGCGCAGGCCGGTCAAGTGCGTGCCGCCGTCGCGCTGCGGAATGTTGTTCGTGAAGCACTGCACCGTCTCGGCGTAGCTGTCGTTCCACTGCATGGCCACTTCGACGGTGATGCCGTCCTTCTCGCCCACCGCGTGGAATACCTTGGGGTGCAGCACGCTCTTCGTTCGGTTCATGTACTCGACGAAGCCGCGCACGCCGCCCGAGTACGCGAAGTTCTCGCTCTTGCCGTCGCGCTGGTCGATGAGCTCGATCTTGACGCCGTTGTTGAGGAACGAGAGCTCGCGAATGCGCTTGGCCAGGATGTCGAAGTGGTACTCGACGTTGCCGAACGTCTCGCGCGAGGCCATGAAGTGGACCTCGGTGCCGCGCAGGCCCGACGCTCCCATCACTGCGAGGGGCGCCACCGCCTCGCCGCGGCGGAACTCCATCTGGTGGAACTGGCCGTCGCGCCAGATCTTGAGCTTCAGCCAGTCGGACAGCGCGTTGACCACGGACACGCCCACGCCGTGCAGGCCGCCCGACACCTTGTAGCTGTTGTTGTCGAACTTGCCGCCCGCGTGCAGCTCGGTCATCACGATCTCGGCCGCCGAGCGCTTCTGCTCGTCGTCCTCCTTGATGCCCGTGGGAATGCCGCGGCCGTTGTCCAGCACCGACACCGAGTTGTCGGCGTGTATCACGACCTTGATGTCGTCGCACACCCCGGCGAGCGCCTCGTCGATGGCGTTGTCGAGCACCTCGAACACCATATGGTGCAGGCCGGTGCCGTCGGACGTGTCGCCGATGTACATCCCCGGACGCTTGCGGACGGCGTCGAGGCCTTTCAGAATCTTGATGCTGGACGAATCGTAATCGCCGCTGTCCATGGGAGGCAGCGGTTGGGCTTGGGCTGAACTCATCGATTCCTTACACAGCTTGAGTCGGATCGCAACGGATGCGCCTGCACTCGCCTAGATCCGCATGGGCATGACCACATACTTGTAGTCGTCCCTTTCCGGCATGGTCACGAGCGCGCTCGAATTGGCGTCGCCGAACGCGAACCTGACGCGATCCACCGTGAGGTTGGACAGCGCGTCCACGAGGTAGGTGATGTTGAAGCCGATGTCGAGGGGATCGCCCTTGTAGTCGATGGGCAGCTCCTCCTCGGCTTCCTCCTGCTCGCTGTTCGTGCAGATGATCTTGAGCTGGTCCGTGGCGAGCACGATGCGCACGCCGCGGAACTTCTCGTTGGACAGGATCGCCGCGCGCTGCAGCGCCGACAGGAGCGTGGTGCGCTCGATCTCGACATGCTTGCCATGCCCCACGGGAATCACGCGGTTGAAGTCGGGGAACTTGCCGTCCACGACCTTGCTCACGAGCTCGACGTTGGCGAAGCGGAAGCGCACCTGGTTGGCGAGGAGGTCGATGGTGACGGGCTCCTCGCTGTCCGTCAGGAGCTTGCCAAGCTCGAGAACCGTCTTGCGCGGGAGGATCACCTCATGGCGCCGCATTTCCCCGCTGGCTTCACCGGGCACTCCGATGCTCGCCCACGAAAGGCGATGGCCGTCGGTGGCGACCGCCTGCAGCGACGACTTGTCGAGCACCAGCAGCATGCCGTTCAGGTAGTAGCGGATGTCCTGCTGCGCCATCGCGAACTCGACGAGCGTGAAAAGCCAGCGCAGGTCGCGCTGCGGCAGCGAGAGGGTCTGCAGCTGCTCCGCGGCAAGTCCGATGCGCGGATAGTCGCCGGCGGCGAGCGTCTGCAGGTTGAAGCGCGAGCGCCCCGCGCGCACCGTCATCTTGTTGTTGCCGACGTCGACGTTGAGCGTGGCGTCGTCGGGCAACGCGCGCAGGAGGTCCTGCAGCTTGCGCGCGCCCACTGTGGCGGCCTGCCCATCCTTGCCCTCGAGCGGGCTATTCGCCGTGATCTGCATCTCGAGGTCGGTGGCCGTGACGTAGAGCCGGCCGTCCTTCTGCTCGAGCAGCACGTTGGCGAGGATCGGGAGCGTATGCCTGCGCTCGACGATGCCCGACACGGCTTGCAACGGTTTCAAGAGCGCATCGCGGGCGATCTGTTTTAGTTGCATTGGAAGATAAGACTAGAACCGATTAATAGGAGGGGCGGCGTTTGCGGTATAGGTTACGAAGATCGTTGCGGCTCAAGAGCTAACGTCCGGGCGAACCTGCCCTACAACTCGTGTGCGGACTGTGGATCGTTTGGGGGTGGATCGGCGGTTGCGCCGATCGGCCGGCTTGTCCACAAACCACCCCGGTTCCGTACAGCCGAAACGCACGGCAAAAACAAGCGGCAGGACAATCCGCCAAAGCTTGTCGATTATACAACGCGGAGGCCGGATTTCATAGGGAAATCAAGCCCGAAAAAGGGCCTCGCGGGGAGCGATTCCCGGGTGACGCGAAGGGGTTGCGCGCTAGCTTCGCAGGACTTGCAGGAGGAAGTTCACGTCGTGGTTCATGTCGGGCATGGAATCGCGCAATTTCGCGACCTGCCGGCAGGCGTGCAGGACCGTTGTGTGGTCGCGTCCGCCGAAGTTGCTGCCGATCTCCGGCAGCGACATCTGGGTGAGTTCCTTGGCGAGCGCCATCGCCACCTGGCGCGGCCGCGCGACCGCGCGCGAGCGCTTCTTGCTGTGCATGTCGGACACGCGGATCTTGTAGTAGTCCGCGACCGTCTTCTGGATGTTCTCGATGCTGATCTGGCGGTTTTGCACCGCGAGGAGGTCGCGCAGCGCGTCCTTGGCCAGCGACAGCGAGATCTCCTGTCCGTGGAAGTTCGAGTACGCAAGGACCCGCTTGAGTGCGCCTTCGAGCTCGCGCACGTTGCTCCTGATGTGCTTGGCGATGAAGAACGCGACCTGCTCGTCCATGCGCATGCCCACGGCGTGCGCCTTGGCGAGCAGGATGGCCACCCGCATCTCGAGCTCGGGCGGCTCCAGCGCGACCGTGAGCCCCCATCCGAAGCGCGAGATGAGGCGCTCCTCGATGCCCGCGATCTCCTTGGGATAGGTGTCGCAGGTGATCACGACCTGCTTGTGCGCCTCGATCAGCGTGTTGAAGAGGTAGAAGAACTCTTCCTGCGTGCGGCTCTTGCCGCCGAAGAACTGGATGTCGTCGATGAGCAGGAGGTCGAGCGAGCGGTAGTAGCGCTTGAAGTCGTCGAAGGACTTGTGCTGGTACGCGCGCACGACGTCGGAGACGTAGGTCTCGGCGTGGATGTAGCGGATCTTGGCCGCGGGATTGTCGGCCAGGATGTGGTTGCCGATGGCCTGGATGAGATGCGTCTTGCCGAGCCCGACCCCGCCATACACGAACAGCGGGTTGTAGGAGGTGGGATGATCGGCCACCTGCAGGCCGGCCGCCCGGGCGAGCTGGTTGGCCTTGCCCGACACGAACGAGGCGAAGTTGAAGGTCGGGTTGAGGCTCGTCGAGTCGGAGCGCCTCGAGGCCGCCGCCGGGGCCGAAGCGGCCGGGAGCAGGGCGGACAGGGCCGGAAAGGGCGCTTTTGCAACAGCCGGCGCGGGGAAGCTATCCACAGGGCGCGGGCCGGGTGCGATGGACCCTGCCGGGGTGATCCCCGGGGGAGTAACCGCCGGTGGCGAGGCCGCTGAGCAGCCAGGTGCGGCGCATCACCGGCAGGCTCCCGCGGGGGCATGTCGTCCGGCGGACCCGTGCAGGCCGGAGCGCCGGTCGATCCCGGTCATGCGCGTGAATCCCGGGTCGGCACCCGT
>CAZIZD010000234.1:0-7277 GCA_964543615.1 uncultured Alcaligenaceae bacterium
GCCCGATGGAGAACGCCACGAGCGGAATGCCGAGCGAGGGACCGGCGTACGAGATGATGGTCGGCTGGTTGTAGTACGAGTAGGACAGGTAGCCCGCGTACACCCAGCCCCGGTTGGGACCGGCGACCACGTCGCACCACTGCCAGCCCTCCGTGCAGCCGAGCACGTCTACGCGCAAGCCACGCCCGAGGAACGCGACCTGGGGAAACGAGACGTCCGGGCCGGCGCGCATGTTGACGCCTTGCGTAGTGACGGCAGGTTCCGCGGCGGCGGCGAGGGGAAGGAGCGCTGCCGCGGCGAGGAGCGATGCCACGAGTCTGGGGGCCGTTTTCATGCCACCCACTCTACGGCGGACACGCCGTGCCCGCGATCGGCAGGAGGCGTCTTATCGCGTCGCGGTTTGTCCGACCCGTGCTAGCGGCCCTTCATCTCCGGAATCATGATGCGCTCGATGAGCGCCTTGTAGGGGGCCGGAGAAACCGCGACGCCGCCCTGGAACGGACGGTCGGTGACGGCGATGAAATAGAGGATGAGCGCGATCGGCGCGGCGACCATGATCGTGATGACCGCGTGCAGCGCGAAGCTGTCCACGCGCAGCATGAAGCACGACGAGATCGCGATGACGCCCAGCAGCAGCACCACCACCCAAAGCTCGGCGGGGAGCGCCGTGTCCTCGACCGCCTGCAGGCGCATGCGTCGCGCCTCGAGCAGGCGGTTGTAGGCGGCAATCGTCTGTCCGTGCAAGGCCTTCTGACCTTCCGTCCGCGGCTCGAACCCGAACAGCAACTCCTGGAAGCGATCGACCTCCGCGATCGAGATGTTGGGCGCCTCGCCCTTCTGGTGAAGGGGCCACTCCTTCTCGATCACGTATTTCGTGTAGGCCATCACCAGGGTCCGGAGATCCTTGCGCGGCGGGTCGGGATAGCCCGCGAGGTCGTGCCACAGCACGTTGATGGCCGCCGACTCCCGCCCGACGTTGAGCGCCGCTTCCCCGGTGTTGCTCCAGACCGCGACCGCCGTGAGGCCCGCTGCCACCGCGTAGATCCCGATCAGCGCTGCGAGGATGCCGGCGATGGCGCCGTTGTCGAGCACCTGGTGCAGCGTCGTCTCGCGCACCTTGCGCGAGGCGAGTGCGAGGCCCGTGAGCGACACCACGAGCGTCACCGCGACGACTATCGCCGCCAGCGCGCCCGAGGAAAGCGTGTGGAACCAGGTCATGCGGATGCCCGCGCGAGGGAAACCGCGCGCATCTTATACCTTCGCGCGGCGCGGCGCGTCACGACCCTCCGTGCAGCAACGTCTGCGCGAAGTCCCGCCAGCCAGCGGCGGTGGCGAGCCCGCGATGATGGAAGTACACCGATCGCGCGAGCGCGGTGAACGCGCGCGTCGAGAGCAACGTGTCGAATGCGGAGTCCGGAACGCCCAGGTCGAAGAGGGCGCGCATCGCGCGCTTGGCATGAAATCGCGGGGCGTGCCGCGCGAGGACGGCCGCCGGCGATGCGCCGCCTTCGAGCAGATGATCGGCAATCGCGTGCGCCGCGACCCAACCCGACTCGAGCGCGGTGTGGATGCCACCCGCCGACAGCGGGGACACGAGCCCGGCCGCGTCGCCGATCAGGATCGCACCATCGCTTGCCATCGGCGCGACGGGACCGCCGACCGGAATGAGGCCGCCCCGATGCGACAGGCAGCGCGCGTTCGAAAGATCGCAGACCGGCGCGATCTTGCGCAGGAACGCGGGCAGGTCGGGCTTGCGCGGAGCGCGGCATGCGAGGCCGACCTGCGCGATGCCGTTGTAACCCGGGACGATCCATCCGATGTAGCCGCGCGCGAGTTCGCCGTCGAGGAAGCAGTGCAGCCTGTCCTCGTCGATTCCGCGCACGCCTTCGAACTCCGCCTCGAGCCCCACGAGGAACTCGCGGTTGCGCCCGAGTGCAAGCTCGCGCGCGACACGCGAGCGCGCGCCGTCGGCGCCCACCAGGTAGCGCGACGCGCCGAAGTCCTGCGTGCGAAACGCGCGTCCGAATCGCAGGTGCGCGCCCGCCCGCGCGGCCTCGCGCGCGAGCCAGCGCATGAGCGCGGGCGTGTCGGTGGCGAGGAAGTAGTAGCCTGCCGACGCGAGGTCGAGCGTGCGCAGCGAAGGCGCGTACAGTCGGATGCCTTGGACGCGACGGGTCAGCGCGGCGGGAATCTCCCAGCGCTCCGCCGCCTCCTTCACCACGAGGCCCGTGGTGTGCATGCGCATCCCGGGCTCGCGCTTGCGGTCGATCACGAGGACGCGCAGGCCGCGGCGGGCAGCGGCGCGCGCGCACGCGAGGCCGGCGAAGCCTGCGCCGACGACCGTCACGTCGTACTTCATTGTACTCATGGCGCGTGAGTATCGCGTCGCGCGACGGCGCGCGCACGCGCGTCAGCGCAAAATCAGCGGTTTGCCAGAATCGTGACCCTGGTCATTTCGCGCCGGCGGCCTTCAGGATTTCGGCCATCTCGCGATAGCCGCGACCTTCGGCCAAGTGCAGGGGCGACATGCCCTGGCGGTCGCCGATGTTGACGTTGGCGCCGGCCTGCACCAGCGCGTCGAGCGTGGCGGTGTGGCGCGCACCGCCGTCGCCCAGCACGATCGACTCGATGAGCGCGGTCCAGCCCAGGTTGTTGACGTGGTCGAGCGGTGCGCCGCCCTTGATCAGGATGCGCACGACCTCGACGTGCCCCAGGTGCGCCGCCGCGATGAGCGCCGTGCCGTCGTAGCGGCTCGTGACGTTGGTCGCGCGGTTGCCGAGCTTGAGCGCGGCCTCGAGGGTGGCCGGATCGTTGGCGACCGCGGCGATGGTCACCATGTCGTAACGATCCGCATCGAGCGCATTGGGATCGGCGCCGGCGTCCACCAGCGCCTTCATCGCCGCGCGCTGCTTCATGAATGCGGCGACGTGCAGCGGCGTCCGGCCGTAGCCTTCGCGTGCATTCACGTTCGCGCCGGACGCGGCGAGCTTCGCAATGGCCGCCGTGTCGCCCTTCGCCGCAGCGGCGAACACGCCCGTGTAGGCAGCGATCTCCGCAGGCGTGGGCGGGACTTGTGCGTGCGCGCCTGTGCACGCGAGCGAGACGACGAGCGCAAGGATTCTCAACATGGATCGTAGTGGAGGTAGCCCGCCGTGTTGTTGCGGATCTGCACCCGCTCGAGGCGTCCGCACGCCACGATCGGCGGCTGTTCGCGCGCGGGGTAGTAGCGGGGACCCGTGGCCGGGGCGGGGTCGGCTGCGGCGATCGCGGGCGTGCCGCGTCCGCTCGCGTCGACGGTGCAATCGACCGCACCGTTGGCCTCGACGATGCGCACCCGCACGCTGCCGCCGGCCGCGGCGGCGCTCGCTACACCTCGCGCGCGCGTACCTTCGCGGGCGAGGCACGCGTTCACCGCGGCAAGGAGCTCGGGCAGCGCCCGCGACCAGTCGTCCTTGGCCGCGAGGTTGGCAATCGGCGCGCTGCGCGCGTCGTAGCCGGCGCGCACGACGCAGCATCCGGTCGAGGCGTCGCCGGCGCGAATGGACAGGATGGCGCGATGGGTTCCCGCGGCCGGCGCCTTGCAGGCTTCCTCCTGCGCGGCAAGCACGAGCGTCTCGCGCGGAAGGTGCGTGGAATCGCCGCGCCACAGCACGCCCGACGCGCCGAGCGATTGCAAAGATCCGCGGAAGACGATCTCGCGCTTGCGCGGCACGGACGTGGTGAACGTGGCGGAGGTGCGGTTGGCCTCGATGCGCCATGCGCCGTCGTCGCCGCGGCAATCGAGCCCCTGCACGACGACGGGTTGCGCGGGCGTGGCCCCCAGGGCGCTGCCGGCGGCAATGGCCAGCGCGGCCGCGAGGAGGCGGTGGCTTCGTACCATCGCGCCATCTTCGCACAAAATCGTTGTACTCTTGAAGGCTGTCCGCAAGGAGGGTCTCGATGGTGCAAGCAACGTCCGGGGCACGGCGCACGCCGCCGTTTCGTGCCGATCACGTCGGCAGTTTCCTGCGGCCCAAGCGGCTGCTCGACGCGCGCGACCAGTTCGCGAAGGGCGCGATCGACGCTGCGGCGCTGCGCGCCGTCGAGGACGGCGCGATCCGCGACATCGTGAAGTACCAGGAGGACCTGGGACTGCACGGCATCACCGACGGCGAGTTCCGCCGCACCTACTTCCACGTCGACTTCCTCACCAAGCTCGCCGGCGTGGTTACCAAGGGCGGCATCAACGTGAGCTTCCACAGCGCATCGGGCAACGTCGACTTCGCGCCGCCCGTCATGCAGGTCACCGAGAAGGTGCGCCACGCGCAGCCCATCCAGCGCCGCGACTTCGAGTTCCTGAAGTCGGTAGTGACACAGACCGCCAAGGTCACGATCCCTTCGCCCACCATGCTGCACTTCCGCGGCGGACGCGGGGCGATCAGCCGCGACGCGTATCCCGATCTCGAGGCGTTCTACGAGGACGTCGCGCAGGCGTATCGCGAGGAGCTGGCCGACCTCGCTGCCGCGGGATGCACCTACGTGCAGCTCGACGACACCAATCTCGCGTACCTGTGCGACGCCAGGATGCGCGAAGGCGCGCGGGCGCGCGGTGACGATCCCGACGAATTGCCGCGCCGCTACGCCAAGCTCATCAATAGCGCGATCGCCGGCCGTCCCGCCGGCATGACCGCGTGCGTTCACCTGTGCCGCGGCAACTTCAAGAGCGCGTGGGCCGCCGAAGGCGGTTACGAGCCGGTGGCCCAAGTGCTGTTCAACGAGCTCGAGGTGGACGGTTACTTCCTCGAGTACGACGACGCGCGCTCGGGCGACTTCGCGCCGCTGCGGCACGTGCCCAAGGGCAAGACGGTCGTGCTCGGCCTCGTGAGCACCAAGGTCGGGCAACTGGAGAGCAAGGACGATCTCAAGCGCCGCATCGACGCCGCCGCGAAGCTCGTCCCGCTCGACCAGTTGTGCCTGTCCCCGCAGTGCGGGTTCTCGAGCACCGTGCACGGCAATGACATCGCGGTCGAATCGCAGACGAACAAGTTGAAGCTCGTGGTCGAGACGGCGCGCGAGGTCTGGGGCGGGGTGTAGTCTTCGCGGGCTCGCGCTCGATCAGCATTTCGCATGTCTAGCCGCCATCACTTGCGGGGGCCGGTGGCGGGCGCAACGGTACACTAGGCCGCCGTCCGACCGCAGGGCCGGCGCAAGGTACGCACAACGACAGGAGGAGTCGCGCATGTTCAAACAGATCGCATCGCTCGCGCTCGCATTGGTGGCGGGCACGGTCATGGCGCAGGAGACCGTCAAGATCGGCTTCATCCTGCCCATGACGGGCCAGCAGGCCTCGACGGGCAAGCAGATCGCCGCGGCCATCAAGCTGTTCCAGCAGCAGAACGGGGACACGGTGGCAGGCAAGAAGGTCCAGGTCATCATCAAGGACGACGCCGCGGTGCCCGACAACAGCAAGCGCCTCGCGCAGGAGCTGATCGTCAACGACAAGGTCAGCTTCCTCGCCGGGTTCGGCGTCACGCCCGCGGCGCTCGCGGTCGCGCCGCTCGCGACCGAGGCCAAGGTCCCGCTGGTGGTCACCGCCGCAGGCACCTCGATCATCACCGAGCGCTCGCCGTACGCCGTGCGCACGAGCTTCACGCTCGCACAGTCCTCGACCATCATCGCCGACTGGGCGTTGAAGAACGGGATCAAGCGCGTCGTGACGATGGTGTCCGACTACGCGCCGGGCATCGACGCCGAGAATTCGTTCAAGGACCAGTTCACCAAGAACGGCGGCGCCATCGTCGAGAGCATCCGCTTCCCGCTCGCCAACCCCGACTTCGCGCCGTTCCTGCAGCGCGCCGGTGACGCGAAGCCGGACGCGATCTTCGTGTTCGTGCCGTCGGGCCAGGGTGCGGCGTTCGTCAAGCAGTACGTCGAGCGCGGGCTCGACAAGGCCGGCATCAGGCTGATCGGCCCGGGCGACGTGACCGACGACGACCTCGTCAACGGCATGGGCGACCAGATCATCGGCACGGTCACCGCGCACTTCTACTCGGCGGCGCACCCCTCCGCGACGAACAAGGCGTGGGTCGAGGCGTTCAAGAAGGCCAACAACGGCCTGCGTCCCAACTTCATGGCGGTGAGCGGCTACGACGGCATGCAGCTCATCTACGACGCGCTCAAGAAGACCGGGGGCAAGACCGACGGCGACAGCCTCATCGCCGCGATGAAGGGCGCCAAGTGGGAAAGCCCGCGCGGGCCGATCATGATCGATCCCGACACGCGCGACGTCGTCCACAACATCTACATCCGCAAGGTCGAGAAGGTGGGCGGCGAGCTGTACAACGTCGAGTTCGCGACCTTCGAGGCCGTGAAGGACCCGGTGAAGGCGGCGAAGAAGTAGCGCGGCCCTTCACCAATTGACCAGAGACGCACCCGCCGCGCGGGTGCGTTTCCATCGGACGTTTTCCCCCATGCTGACCGTCCTGTTCGACGGCGTCGCTTACGGAATGCTCCTGTTCGTGCTCGCGTGCGGGCTCGCGGTCACGCTCGGCCTCATGAACCTCGTCAACCTCGCGCACGGCGCGTTCGCGATGGCGGGGGGATACGTCACCGTGGTGCTGGTCAACCGCCTGGGCGTGCCGTTCGCGCTGTCGCTCGTGCTCGCGTTCGTGGCCACGGCGCTGTTGGGTGCGCTGCTCGAGCGCACGCTGTACGTGCACGTCTACGCCAAGAGCCACCTCGAGCAGGTGCTGTTCACGATCGGGCTCGTGTTCATGGCCGTGGCCGCGGTCGACTACGTGATGGGGTCGTCGCAGCAGTTCGTGAAGATTCCCGCGGAGCTGCAGGGGCAGATCAGCGTGCTCGGCGTGGGTGTGGGCAAGTACCGGCTGCTGATCATCGTGGTGTGCGGGCTCGTCACCCTCGCGCTGCAGCTGGCCCTCATGAAGACGCGCTTCGGCAGCCGCCTGCGCGCGGCGGTGGACGACCAGCGCGTCGCGCGCGGCCTCGGCATCAACGTCAACGTCGTGTTCGCGGTGACGTTCGCGGTGGGATCGGGACTCGCGGGGCTCGGCGGGGCGCTGGGCGCGGAGATTCTCGGCCTCGACCCCATCTTCCCGCTCAAATACATGATCTACTTCCTGATCGTGGTGACCGTGGGCGGCACGTCGAGCATCACCGGCCCGTTCCTCGCGTCGATCCTCCTCGGCATCGGCGACGTCGCCGGCAAGTACTACGCGCCCAAGCTCGGCGGCTTCGTGATCTACACGATCATGATCGTGGTGTTGATCTGGCGGCCG
>CAZIZD010000235.1:0-7239 GCA_964543615.1 uncultured Alcaligenaceae bacterium
AAGAGGACACGCATCGAGGTCTTGGCATTCCGCAGCGCCATTGCCAATTTCAGGAGGGATACGCATGCAGTTGACCAACAAGCAGCAGGAGTACTGGAGCAAGAATCTCCGCATCACGGCGATCCTGCTCTTCATCTGGTTCGTGGCGACGTTCGTGATGGGCTACTACGCCCGTCCGCTCAACGAGTTCAACTTCTTCGGCTGGCCGTTCGCGTTTTACATGTCGGCGCAGGGGTCGTTGATCATCTACGTCGTGATCATTTGGTACTACGCGCGGTACATGAACAACCTGGATCGCGTCTACGACGTCGAAGAAGCGGAGGACGACTAATGGCCACGCCTGCTGCAGCCGCTCCTAGCGGCAACCGCCAGTTCTTCAACCAGCTCAAGAAGGTCTACACGCTCTACACGGGCGGGTTCATCCTGTTCGTCGTCGTGCTTGCCATCGCCGAGCAGATGGGCCTGCCGAGGCGCTTCATCGGCTACATCTTCCTGCTCGCGACGGTCGCCCTATATGCCGGGATCGGCATCATGAGCCGCACGTCGGACGCCGCCGAGTACTACGTGGCCGGAAGGCGCGTGCCCGCGTTGTTCAACGGCATGGCCACCGGCGCCGACTGGATGTCGGCCGCCTCCTTCATCGGGATGGCCGGCTCACTGTACCTCCTGGGCTTCAACGGACTCGCGTTCATCCTCGGATGGACCGGCGGCTACTGCCTCGTCGCACTGTTCCTGGCGCCGTACCTTCGCAAGTTCGGGCAGTTCACCATTCCGGACTTCCTCGGCGCGCGCTACGGCGGCAACATCCCGCGCTTCGTCGGCATCCTGGCGGCGATCCTGTGCTCCTTCACCTACGTGGTGGCGCAGATCTACGGCGTCGGGCTCATCACCGCGCGGATGGTCGGCGTGTCCTTCGAAGTCGGCGTGTTCCTCGGACTCGCGGGCATCCTCGTGTGCTCGTTCCTGGGCGGCATGCGCGCAGTCACGTGGACCCAGGTGGCGCAGTACATCATCCTCATCGTCGCCTACATGATCCCGGTGGTGTGGTTGTCGGTGAAGATCACCGGCGTCCCGGTGCCGCAGCTCATGTACGGCAAGGTGCTGGAAAAGGTCGGCCAGCGCGAGGACCAGATCCTCAAGGACCCGAAGGAGATCCAGGTCCGCGACATCTTCAAGCAGCGCGCCGCGGACGCGAGCGCCAAGCTCAAGGATGTCGAGAAGTCCTGGAAGGATGGCAAGGACACCCGCGCCGCCGCGATCGAGAAGGCCAAGGCGGAGAACGCACCGCCGGAAGCCCTTTCCGCCGCCGAGAAGGAGTTGGGCGGATGGCCGGTCGACGCCGCTGCCGCCGAGTCTCTGTGGACCAGGGAAGCTTCGCTTGCAGCCCGTGCCGCGCCGCCGATCAAGCACGCCGAAGCCTTCCCCGGCAAGGACGAGGCCGCACGCGACGTGTCGAGGCGCAACTTCCTCGCCCTCGTGTTCTGCCTCATGGTGGGCACGGCCGCGCTGCCGCACATCCTGATGCGGTACTACACGACGCCATCGGTCAGGCAGGCCCGCGAGTCGGTGTTCTGGTCGCTGTTCTTCATCTTCCTGCTGTACTTCACGGCGCCCGCGCTCGCGGTGCTCGCGAAGTTCGACGTCTACTCATTCCTGGTCGGCTCGGAGTTCAGTAAATTGCCGCAGTGGGTGGCGTCGTGGCAGAGGGTGGATCCATCGCTGCTGTCGATCGTCGACGTCAACAAGGACGGCATCGTGCAGCTGGCGGAGATCTCGATCGGCGGCGACATCATCGTGCTGGCGACCCCGGAGATCGCAGGCTTGCCCTACGTGATCTCGGGCCTCGTCGCGGCAGGCGGTCTCGCCGCGGCGCTGTCGACCGCGGACGGACTCCTGCTCACGATCGCCAACGCGCTGTCGCACGACCTGTACTACAAGATGCTCGATCCGCATGCGTCCACGACGCGCCGGGTGACCATCTCGAAGGTCCTGCTGCTCGTGGTGGCGTTGATCGCCGCGTGGGTCGCGTCGTTGAAAGTCGCGGACATCCTGTTCCTCGTGTCCGCGGCGTTCTCGCTCGCCGCCGCAGCGTTCTTCCCGGCACTGGTGCTCGGCATCTTCTGGAAGCGGGCCAACAAGTGGGGCGCGACCCTCGGCATGATCGCGGGGCTCGGCGTGACGTTCTACTACATGGCGACGACCCAGCCGTGGCTGCGCGGCATTTTCGGCGTGACGAGCTCCATTGCCGACAACACGTGGTGGGGCATCCAGGCGATCTCGGCAGGGATCTGGGGCGTGCCGCTCGGCTTCGCGGTGATCATCATCGTGAGCCTGCTGACCCCGTCACCGGATCGCGAGGTGCAGGAGCTGGTCGAGCACGTGCGCTACCCGAACCTCAAGGGCGACACGGTCAACACGCTCGCGACGTAACGAGCGCCGTCCGCGCAAGTCCGGAGGCCCGCGAAGTTCGCGGGCCTCTTTTTTTTTTCAGAAGGGACCGAGCGCGGCCACGCGCTCGATCCACGCGGCCTGCCGCTCCGCCGGAAGGTTGCGGAACCACTTCACCATCACGTACTGCCGGCCCGTGGGCTCGTAGCCCACGCGCGTGCACACCTTCAGCGACTGCGGGTCGCCGATGTACGCGAACCAGGCGTCGCAGCCGGCGAGGTCGCGCGCCGCCTGCTCCATGATCAGCTGCGCGATACCGCCGGCGGCACGGCATTGCTCCGCATGCGGCGAGCCGAGCCTGCCGTAGAAGCCTTTGCGCACGCACAGGCCGCCCTCGAGCCAGAGCACATCGAGGGGGAGGAAGTTGCAGAATCCCACCGGCTCTATGCGGTCGTCGCTCCAGCGGTAGAACGCGACGTACTGGGCCCATCCCGCGCCCTCCGGAGGCACCGGGAATGCGCTGCGAAAGCTCTCCTCGAACAGCGGACCGGCGAAGTATGCGGCGTTGTCGAAGCGCCGGATGTGCAGGCGCTCGGCAAACGTTTGGGGGGCCTCCGCGCTCACAAGCTCTCCGTCAGGACGCGCTCGAGATCGGCGGGGGCCGACATGTCGCTCGTGCCGTGCGTGTAGCGCGGAAGATACCAGCGGTCGGAGTGTTCGGTGACGAGGGCGTGGTCGATCGAGAACGCAGCGCGCAGTCCGATCTCGGCACCCCGCGTCGGCATGTAGGTCCCGCGCATGTACGCCGAAGCCTGGCCATAGGGATACGCGAAGTTGCGCGGGCGCCGTCCCGAGCGCGCCTCGATGATCGAGGACGCCTGCGCGACCTGCGCTTCGCAGTCCTCGAACGTATCGACCAGCGAGAAGTCGCCCTTGCGCTGGTCGCGCTGCGCGACGCGGCCGGCACCGGGATGCACGTGATCGAGACTGTGGTTCTCGACCCTCATGACCCCGCTCTCCTCCGCATCACGCCACCACGTGTCGTTCCACCAGTCGAGGCCGGCGAGGCACGAGACCTCGAGCTCTTTGCGCGCGACGGGGGAAGCCACGACGAAGGAAGTCATCTCGGGAATGCGATCGGTGAGGCCGTTCTCGGCCGCGAAGTCACGCAGGATGTTGGCGAAGCTTCGGCGCCGTCCGAATGTCGGATGGTCGGCGTCGACCCAGTCAAGGTCGACACCGTCATCGCAGGTGAGCGCAACGCTTCGTTGCAGCGGCTCGCGTTCGCCGAGCAGCGCCTCGACGACCCAGTCGAGCGGAACGACGCGAAGCCCTCGGGCGTGAATCGTCCGCAGGTCCGACGCGAGCGCGATATGGTCGTCCGTTGCATAGCCGTCCCCGGCATGGCACGAGTGATAGCAAAGGATGGGAACTCGCACTCGCGGCCTGGTCAGTCCGGCACGACAGCCGTCGCCTCGATCTCGACCTTTGCGCGGTCTTCGATCAGGGCGGCGACCTCGACGGCCGTCATCGCGATGTCGTAGTCCCCTATGAGTTCTCGAAATATGCGACCGATCTCGACCTGCGCCGCAACGTACTCGCGCTTGTCGGTCACATACCAGGTCATGCGTGCGATATGCGCAGGGCGTGCGCCGCCGGCAGCCAGGACGGCCACGACGTTGGCGAGCGCCTGCCGAGCCTGTCCAACCAGGGCGTCCGTTTCGAACTCCCCGCGTTCGTTCCAGCCGATCATTCCCGCAACGAAGATCGTCCGGCCACGCGTGCTCACGCCGTTGGCGTAAC
Organism: uncultured Alcaligenaceae bacterium; assembly: GCA_964543615.1. Classification (GTDB taxonomy): domain Bacteria; phylum Pseudomonadota; class Gammaproteobacteria; order Burkholderiales; family Casimicrobiaceae; genus VBCG01. Next base: position 4,192 of record CAZIZD010000235.1, read on the forward strand.
CGCGCGGACGCGGCCATCCTTCGGGCAGCAATGCCTTCTTGGTCAACCCGACTCCCTCAGCCTGAAACGTTGAAGCTTGCCCGTCTCGGTGCGCGGCAGCGCATCGAGGAAGGCGATCGCGCGCGGGTACTTGTACGGCGCGATGGTCTGCTTCACGAAATCCTGCAACTCCCGGATCATAGCCCCGTCCCGGGCGTGGCCCGGCTTGAGCACCACGAACGCCTTCACGATCTGCCCGCGCTGCTCGTCGGCGACGCCGATGACGCCGCACTCGGCCACCTTGGGATGCGCAAGGAGGGCATCCTCGACCTCCGGGGCCCCGATGTTGTAGCCCGCGGAGACGATCATGTCGTCCGTGCGCGACCGGTAGTGAAAGTAACCATCCTCGTCCACGAGGTAGGCGTCGCCCGTGTAGTTCCAGCCATCCTTCACGTAGCTTGCCTGGCGTTCGTCGTCGAGGTAGCGGCAGCCCGTGGGTCCCTTGACCGCAAGCCGTCCCACGGTGTTGGGCGGGAGCGCGCGGCCTTCGTCGTCGACGACGCGCGCCACGTAACCCGGCACCGCCTTGCCAGTGGCGCCCGGACGCGCGCTGGCCTCGTCCGCCGAGATGAAGATGTGCAGGAGCTCGGTAGCGCCGATGCCGTCGATGATGTCGATGCCGGTCGCGTCCTTCCACAGTTTGCGTGTGGTCGCAGGCAGCACTTCACCTGCGGACACGCACTTGCGCAGGCGGCTCCGGCGAATCGCCTCGCCTTGCGCCGCGAGCACCCGGTACGACGTTGGCGCGATGAAGATCACCGTCGCCCCACACCGCACGACTGCATCGAGCAGTGCATCCGGGGTGGGCCGCTCGACCAGCAGCGTCGATGCCCCGATGCTCATGGGGAAGAGCAGGAGACCACCGAGCCCGAACGTGAAGGCGAGCGGGGGGCTGCCGGTGAAGAGATCGTCGGCGCGCGCGCGCAGGACGTGCGGCGGAAAGCACTTGCATATCGCGATCACGTCGCGGTGGAAGTGCATGGTCGCCTTGGGCACGCCCGTCGTGCCGGACGTGAAGGCGAGGATGCAGGTGTCGTCGGCCGCCGTGGCCACGTCGTCGAAAGTGTCCGGGTGCCGGGCCATCGCCGCTTCGAGACCGTCGTGCGTGGCATCGTTGAAGAGCCGTATCGTCGAGAGGGTGGGCGCCTGCGCCGCCGCGCTGCGCAGCTCGTCGGCGAGCCGTGCGTCGCACAGCGCATGCGTGACCTGCGCCTTGTTCACGATGGCGACGAGCTCCTTCGCCCGCAGGAGCGGCATGGTGGCGACCGCAATGGCGCCGGCCTTCATCACCGCGAACCAGCACGCGGCCATCATCGGGTTGTTGGGCGCGCGCAGGAGGACGCGATTGCCGGGCACCACGCCCATGTCGCGCACCAGCACGTTGGCGATGCGGTTCGCCCTCGCGAGAAGCTCGGCGTAGGTCCACGACAGTCCCTCCGGCGTGCGCAGGCACGGCGCGTGACCGCCGCCTTCGGCGACTCGCCGGTCGAGGAGCTCGGTCGCGCAGTTGAGCCTGGCCGGAAAGGCAAGCTCGGGCAGGTCGAAGAGGTACTCGGGCTGCAGCTCGCGCGGCGGCAGGCGGTCGCGCGCAAAGGTGTCGACATGCGCTGAAGTCATCGCGAACCTCCAGGCTTGTGAGGATCGTTGCGAAGCGCGAGCCGCATCCGCAGCTCGCCCAGGTGCGTGTAAAGACGCTGCACGGCCGCCGCGTCGAGTCCGGAGAACATCTCGACAATCCACTGCTCGTGCTGCTTGGCCATCGACTCGAACGTGCGCCTGCCGAGCGGAGTGAGGCGCACGATGAAGGCGCGGCGGTCGCTCTCGCTTGCCTCGCGGTGCACGAGGCCTTCGCGCTCGAGCTCGTCGGTGAGGCCGGTGACATTGCCGCCGGTGACCATGAGATAGCGCGAGAGGTCGCGCATCTTGAGGCCGCCGTGACGATAGAGCTGCGCGAGATAGTCGAAGCGCGCGAGCGAGACGCCGAACGCCGCGCGCAGCCGCTTGCGCACGTCGTCCTCGATCTCCGTTGCGCACGCAAGCAGGCGCAGCCAGAGCTTGAGCGCCGCGTGGTCGTTGTCGCGCACGCGAGCCTCGTGGCCGAGCTCGTCGGCGGCGCGCAAGCGCGAATGGGCGGCGTCGGTCTTCAACCGATCTCCCCGCCGCTGATCGGGATGGCCGCGCCGTTGACGCCGGCCGCCCCTTCGCTTACGAGCCACATGACCGCGGAGGCCACTTCCTCCGGCTGCACGACACGTCCCTGCGGATTCTGCGAGGCGAAGTACGCCCGCGCCTCCTCCCGGCTCTTGCCGGTGCGGGCAACGACGTTGTCGATGGCTGCGCTCATCATGTCGGTCTCGACGTAGCCGGGGCACACCGCGTTGACGGTGATGCCGCGATCCGCCACCTCCAGCGCGAGCGAGCGCGTGAGGCCCAGCACGCCGTGCTTGGACGCGGCGTACGCCGCGCCGTACTTGAAACCCGCGAGCGCCGCCGTGCTCGCGATGTTGACGATCCTTCCAGCGCGCGCCGCGAGCATGTCGGGCAGCGCGGCTTGCGAGCAGAGCATCGTCCCCGTGAGGTTCACGGCGAGCATGCGATGCCAGAGCTCGAGCGTGAGCTTGCCGAACGCCGCCGTCTCGGCCTGCCCTGCGTTGTTGACGAGGATGCCGACGGGACCGAATCGCTCCCGTGCCTTCGCGAACGCGGCGCGCACCGCATCGGCGTCGCTCACGTCCGCCGTCACGCAGCACGTCTCGCCCGCGAGCGTCGCCGCGAGCGATGCGAGTGCCGCATCGTTGCGGCCGAGCAGCGTCACGCGCGCGCCGGCGCCGGCAAGCGCACGGGCGATGGCCGCGCCGATGCCGCGCGCGGCCCCGGTGACCACGGCGTGGCGCCCCTGCGCCGTCACTGCAATCCTCCGTCCCGCGCCGGCGCAACCGCGGTCGCGGCTGCCGCCCGCTCGCGCTCGAGGTTGCGCACGAGCTGGATCTTGGCGCTGCGATACTGCTT
>CAZIZD010000236.1:0-7190 GCA_964543615.1 uncultured Alcaligenaceae bacterium
GGCGAGGCCGTGGTCGGCGAGCCGCTGCGGACTCACGGCGTGCCGATCTACACCGATGCGCGCCTGTACACCGCCGCCGGGGTGCCCGCGGTGCTCTACGGCGCGGGCCCGCGCACGCTCGTCGAGGCGAACGGACATCGCGCAGACGAGAAGCTCCGCCTCTCCGACCTCCACAAGGCTACGCGCGTCGTCGCGCTCGCGCTCGCCGATCTCCTGACGTGACCGGCCCGGCGACGGCGCAGCCCGTCGCGCGCCTGTGGAGGCGCACGTCCGCACTGGGCATCGCGCAGATCGTGTCGTGGGGCACGCTCTTCTACACCATCGCCGTGCTGGGCGCCGCCATGCGCGCGGACACGGGCGTGGGCGAGCTGTGGCTCTTCGGCAGCTTCAGTGCGGGACTTTTCGTCTCGGGCATCGTGTCGCCGTGGCTCGGGCGCCGTATCGATGCGCACGGCGGACGCGGGGTGCTCGTCGCGGGCTCGCTCCTCGCGGCGCTGGCATCGGTGGCGCTCGGTTCCGCACAGGGACCCGTCACGGTGCTTGCGGGATGGCTGCTTGCCGGCATCGCGATGGCAGCCTGCCTCTACGATCCCGCGTTCGCCACGCTGCACCAGATCGCGGGCAGCGAGTACCGGCGATCGGTCACCGCGCTCACGCTCTTCGGGGGCTTTGCGAGCACCGTCTTCTGGCCCGTGTCGCAGCTCCTGCTCGACAGCGTCGGCTGGCGCGCGACTTTTTTCACCTACGCGGTGCTGCATCTCGTCGTCTGCCTGCCGATCCATCTCGTTGCGATTCCGAAGGGGCGTCCCGCCGCCGTCGCACCCGTCGCATCCGAAGCACAGCACAAGCCGCACGCGGGTCCCGTGTTCTGGTGGCTCGCGGCGGCGCTCTCGCTCGCCGCGTTCATCGGCTCCGCGATCGCCGCGCACCTGATCGAGCTTCTCACCGCCACGGGACTCGCAGCGCGGGACGCGGTGCTCATCGGTTCGCTCATCGGTCCCATGCAGGTGGCAGGGCGCATCCTGGAGTTCGCGTCGAACCGGCGGGTCAAGGCCATTGCCATCGGCGCGTTCGCCTTCGCGCTGATGGCCGCGGCGCTCGCGGTCTTCACGCAGGTGCGCGGCGTGTGGCTCGTCGCACTCGCGTTCGTGATTCCCTACGGCTGGGCGAACGGCATCATGACCATCGTGCGCGGCACGGTGCCGGCGGAGCTCTTCGGGCACCGGGATTACGGCGCGCTCCTGGGCCGGCTCGCGATGCCGCAGTTCGTGCTGAAGGCCGTCGCTCCGTTCGCGCTGACGCTCTTGTTCCTCGTCGATCCGGCGCGGGTGTACTCGCCCTTCGCATTGCTGGCGCTTGCGGTCGCGGGCCTCGTCGCCTTCCTCCTGGCCGTGCGCGCGTCGCGTCAGTGACGGTGGATGCCGTGATCCTGCGAGGGTGATCGGCGGCGCACCTCGGCATCGACCGGAACCTCCTGCGTGGTGCCGTCCGCGTAGCGCAGCACGAGCGTGAAGGCCACGCGCTCCCCCCGCTTCAACGCGCGCTCCACACCCGTGAGGACGAGATGCGTGCCGCGCGCGTCCATCTGCAGCGGCTCGCGTGCGGCGAGGGAGAGCGAGAAGGGGGGTGCTGCGCGTGCCTTGCCGCTCGCGAGCGCGACCTTCGCCGCGACCGGCGAACGCACGTCGACGAGAGTCGCGCTTTCGGAGACGGTGATCTCCATGAAGGCTTGGGTCGCCGCGCCCTTGGCCGCCGGAAGCACCCAGGGCTCGTTCACCGCCACGACTGCGGCGAGACTGCTGGACGATGCGACGAGTGCGACCGCAATGAGGGCGAGCCGGCGAAGCATCGGCGGATCATAAGCGAGACCGCGATGGAATAGTGCGCCCCCTCGGCGTGTTGGCCCTCCCCAGTGGGCTCACAGCCCTGGGAGGTTCCCGTGGCGAGACTCGGATTCGGTGTCGTGGCATTGGCGCTCTTCTTCGCGGCGGCGCCCGCGGCCCATGCGGCGTTCCACATGTTCCGCATCCAGCAGGTCTTCACCAACGCCGACGGCACGGTGCAGTACGTGGTCCTGCGCGAGTGCTGCGGCGCCGATGGCGAGAATCTCTTCAACGGCGTCACGCTGCGGGCCACGAGCGGCGGCGCGACCCAGACCCTCTCGTTCCCGCGCAACCTCCCGTCTTCCGACACCGCGGGGCGCAACGTCCTCATCGCCACGCAAGGCTTCGCCAACCTTGGCCTCATCGCGCCCGACTACATCATGCCGAGCGGCTTCGTGCCACTGGGCGGGGGAACGCTCAACTACGGGGGCGTGAGCCAACTCACCTTCGGCCCGCTGCCCACCGACGGACGCATGCTGCTCGCGGGGGGGCAGACGGCGCCCAATCTCGCGATCAATTTCGCGGGTCAGACTGCGAGCGTGGGTGCGGCACCGCCGAGCGCGGTGGCCGTCGAGTTCTACAACACCGGCCTCGACCACTACTTTCTCTCCCACATCGCCGCGGAGATCGCCGACCTCGACAACGGCGTGCATCCCGGATGGGCGCGAACGGGCCAGTCGTTTCGCGTGTTCACGCAGGCGTCGGCGCAGAACTCCCCGGTCTGCCGCTTCTACATTCCGCCCGCCAAGGGCGACTCGCACTTCTACGGGCGCGGCACCCAGGAGTGCACCGAGACGGGCAACAAGAATCCGACGTTCGTGAACGAGGACCCGCAGTTCTTCTTCGTCGTGCTGCCCGCGGCGGGCGTGTGCCCCTCGGGCACGATCAACGTGTATCGCGCGTTCGACAACCGCGCGGATGCCAACCACCGCTACATGATCGATCCGGCGATCCGCGACGTCATGGAGTCGCAGCGGCGCTGGGTCATCGAGGGCGACGGGCCCGAGCGCGTCGTCATGTGCGTTCCGCCGGCCGTCTCGACGGTGACCGAGCCCGAGCCCGGCGGCCCCCAGATGCCCCCGGGCTACGGCGGCTCACCCTGACGCAGCGCGCGGGCCAGGAGCGGGATCAGCGCCAGTGCCGCCGCGGCTTGCGCCGCGAAGACGATCGCGAAAGGATTTCCGGAGAGCACGCCCGCGGCGGCCGAGACGCATTGCAGTATCTCGAGGCCGGACTCGGTGCCGATCATGATCGCGATCGACGGCAAGGCCGCCAGCGCCGCGGCACGGTCCGCATCGCGCACGATGGCAAGGCACAGCACGAGCGTGAGTCCGCCCACGCCGAATCCCGCGACCGCCGCAGTCGCCATGAACCACGGCACGCTCGTCCACCACGGGTAGGCGGCATAGCCCGCCACACCGAGCACTGCAAGCACGCATGCGATCCACGCGACGCGTGCCCGGTGCTCGCCGTCGCGATGCAGCGCCGCCCCCGCGAGCAGCGTTCCTGCGACCTGCGCGGTCGCGGCCAGCGTCGCGCGATCGGCCACGAGCGTCTCCGACATCCCGTGGGCGTACAGGAACGCGGCCTCGAAGCATCCCGTGGTGGGAATCTCGAGCGCGAACAGCGCGGCCAGCGACCACCATGTGACCGCGCCGGTCGTCGTCGTTGCCGCGTATCGACGCGCACGCTGCGTGAGCCACAGGAGTGCCGCGGCGAGCAGCGGCAGCGCCGCGAGTGCGGCGGGCGCGAGATAGCCGCGCAACGATCCCGCGGTGGACCACACCTCGAACGCGAACACCGCCGCCGCGAACGCGACCACGAGATTCGGCGGCAGCGCATCGTCCTTCCCGGCCGCGGGCGCGAGCGTGCACAGCGCGACGAGCGACGCGAAGACGAGCGGCAGCGCCGCGAACGTCGCGAAGTACGCGGACAGGCCCAGGGTGGGCAACAGCCATTTCGCGAGCTGCGGGGCGGCGAGAAATCCCGCGGGCGTGGCGCCGGCCCACAACGAGGTGAGGGCGCGCCGTCCTGCGGCGCCCGGCCACGCGAGGATCAGGCTCTGCGCACCCGGCGCGAGCCACACGATGGCGGCGCCCCCGAGCGTCAGGCATGCATACGCCCACGCTTCGCGCTCGGCGCCGGAAGCCCTTCCCGCGAACGCCGCAAACGCCGCGAACGCGACGGCGGCCGCCAGCGAGGCCACGAGCGCGATCCCGCGCACCGGAAAGCGCCGCATGACCAGCGGATAGGCCGCGAGCGCGATCACCATCCCCGCGACGATGGTCTCCATCAGGAGGGCGACGTTGTCCACCGCAATCCCCAGGAACGCGGCGAACCGCGCCTCGCTCACGAGCACGGTGCTGGTGACGATCGACTTGAGACCGTTGCCGAGCAGCGCGATGCCGCCCATCGCGAGCAGCAGGCGCAGCGGGCTCCCGCCGGTGAGCGGGGGTATCAGCGCTGTGCGGGCGCGGGCGAGGCCGGCACGCCCTTCGCGTGATAGACGGGTTCGTTGAACAGCGAGCTCACCTCTACCCGGCCGATGTCGGCGCGGTCGGTGACCTCGTACAGGATCGGCGTGACGAGCTCCTCGAATATCCCGCGCAGGCTGCGCGCGCCGGTCTTGTACTCGATCGCGAGCTCGGCAATCTGCTCGAACACCTTGCCTGCGACCACGAGCTCCACGCCTTCGTCGCGGAAGATCTCGCGAAACTGGTTGAGCAGCGAGTTGCGAGGCTCGGTCATGATGCGGACCATCATCGGACGGTCGAGGTCGTGGAAGCGCGCGATGATCGGCAGACGCCCCGTGAACTCGGGGATGAGGCCGTAGGTGAAGAGGTCGGTCGGCTTCACCCGCGTGTTGAGGCGGTCGAGGATGCGCTGGTTGTCGCCCCTCGATGTCGCGATGAAGCCGTACCCGTGCGTCTGCGAGGCGATGATCTCGTCGAGCCCCACGAACGCGCCGCCGCAAATGAAGAGGATGTTGCTCGTGTCCATGTAGCGGCCGGTGTGCAGCTTGACCTGCGCGCCTTCCATGATCTTGAGGAGCGAGTGCTGCACCGACTCGCCCGAGCTTCCCTGCTCGTGGCCCGCGGTCTTCAGCTTGTCCACCTCGTCGATGAAGATGATGCCGGTCTCCGCCTTGGCGATGTCGCCGCCGGCCTTCTCCAGGAGGCGCGTGAGCATCGCCTCGATCTCCTCGTTGACGAAGCGGGTGTTGGCGAGCGAGGTCGCCTCGGCTGTCACGAAGGGCACGTCGAGGAAGCGCGACAGCGTCTCGCACAGGAGCGTCTTGCCGGTGCCCGACGAGCCGATGAGCAGGATGTTGCTCTTGACCCGGATGGCATCGTCCGCCATCCCGCGCTCGATCTTGCGGTAGTGCGTGTAGACGCCCACCGAGACGATCTTCTTGGCGTCCTCCTGCCCGACCACGAACTGGTCGAGGTAGCGCACGATGGCGCTGGGCTTCAGCGTTTTGGCGAGCACGTCCGGGATCCCGTGGGAAGCGTCTTGAGACGGTAGCAGGGTCGCGGCCCGGGCAGCAAGGCCGCCTAAACCGCGAGGCCGGGGTGCGGCCGTGAGAGCGGGTCCCGGTCGGCGGCGAGCTCGCCCCCTGTAGCGTTCCCTTGTTCCTGGTCCCGTCGTATTCTAGCCTTCCGCTCGCAGCGGGAAGGGGTCCGCAAGGACCACGCTCCGGCCGGCGACCCCATAATGTGCGCTCGGCTCGCGCGCCGAGCCACGCCGAGGATGGACATGGACGAAGGCGCCCTCTTTCTCTCCCGCATCCAGTTCGCGTTCGTCGTCGCGTTCCACTTCCTGCTGCCCGCCTTCACCATCGGGCTCGCCTCGTACATCGCGGTGCTGGAGGGCATGTACCTCGCGACGAAGCGCGAGGTGTTCCTGCGCATCTCGACCTACTGGATCAAGATCTTCGCGGTGTCCTTCGGCATGGGAGTCGTGAGCGGCATCGTCATGCCGTTCCAGTTCGGCACCAACTGGAGCCGCTACTCGCACATGACGGCCGACATCGTGGCGCCGCTCATGGCCTACGAGGGACTGACGGCGTTCTTCCTCGAAGCGGGCTTCCTCGGCGTGCTGCTCTTCGGCCGCAAGCTCGTGCCGCAGTGGGCGCATTTCGTCGCCGCCATCATGGTGGCGGTGGGCACGCTCATGTCGACGTTCTGGATCCTCGTCGTCAACAGCTGGATGCAGACGCCCACCGGATTCTCGATCGTCGACGGCCGCTTCTTTCCCGAGGACTGGATCGCGGTGATCTTCAACCCGTCGTTCCCGTACCGATTCGCGCACACGGTCACCGCGGTGTATCTCACGACCGCGTTCACGGTGATCGGCGTCGCCGCCTATCACTTGCGGCGGGGCAAGTTCGTGGACGAAGGCAAGGTGATGATCGCGATGGGCATCGGGCTTGCGACCGTGCTGGTGCCGCTACAGGCGCTGATCGGCGATGCGCACGGCATCAACACGCTCGAGCACCAGCCCGCGAAGCTCGCAGCCATCGAGGGCATCTGGGTCACCCAGAAGGGCGTGCCCGCCGTGCTGTTCGCGTGGCCCGACGAGAAGCAGGAGAAGAACCACGCCGAGATCGCGATCCCCAAGCTCGCGAGCCTGTACCTCACGCACAGCTGGGACGGCGAAGTGCGGGGCCTCAAGTCCTTCGACGTGAAGGATCGCCCGCCGGTCGCGCCGGTGTTCTTCGGATTCCGCGCGATGGTCGCGATGTGGGGCGTGATGCTGCTCGTCACGGTGGCGGCGTGGGTGCTGTACGCGCGCAAGCGGATCTACGAGACCCGCTGGTTCCTTCGCCTTTGCACGTGGTCGATCCCGGTCGGGTACGTCGCGGTCACCGCGGGCTGGATCACGACCGAAGTGGGGCGCCAGCCCTGGGTCGTGTACAACCACATGCGCACCGCCGACGCGGTCACCCCCAACCTTGCCACCCACGACGTCGCGCTGTCGCTCGCGCTGTACGTCATCGTGTACACCTTCGTGTTCGGCGCAGGGGTGTACTACCTCGTGAAGCTCGTGCGGGCAGGACCGGTGACGGCGGCGGCGCAGCCCACGCCGGACCACGGGCGGCGTCCGGCGCGGCCGCTGTCGGGAGCCGAGTGATGGCCATCGACCTCGTCCCCATCTGGACCGGCATCCTCGGGCTGGCGGTGTTCATGTACGTCCTCCTCGACGGCTTCGACCTCGGGGTGGGGATCATGTCGCCCTTCGCGGCAGACGACGACGCGCGCACGCTGATCATGAACAGCGTGGCGCCCATCTGGGACGGCAACGAGA
>CAZIZD010000237.1:0-7185 GCA_964543615.1 uncultured Alcaligenaceae bacterium
GCACCTCGTTGGCGGCGCTTCCGCCGGCTGCCATGAAGATGCGGCCGCCAAGCGCGCTCTTCACACCCTGGTCGTGGAACTGGTCCCACGGGACCATGTCGCCGAAGTAGTAGTTCGGCTGCCAGAAATTCGGCGACTGCCCGGGTCGCGTCGGCATGCCGTAGCCCGTGAGAATCCGCGCGAGCGTCTCGATGTCCGGCTGGCCGTACGTCGCGACGAACTGGCCCTTGGCGTCGAGCCTGGGCGAGCCGTCCTCGTCGAGCTCGTTGACGCCGATTGTGAAGAGCTGCATCAGCTCGCGCGCGAAATTCTCGTTCGGCTTGATTCCATTGCGCTCGGGGATGTTGTTGACCCACGTCTGGTAGCGGCCGAGCTGCGGCGAGAGGGCGTACCGCGTGAGCAGGTTCTCGAAAGTGCCGAATGCGCCGTCACGGATGCGCTGGTTGAAGTCAGCGATGGCGTAGGTCTCGAACGCGCCGCCGTTGGCCGAGTGCACGAAGATCTGGTGCCACACGTGCGCCATGCGCATGCGCAACTGGTCGGGTGCCGTCTTCGCCTGGCGGAAGAACTCCCACGCGACGGGCTGCGGGCTCTGCTTCAGGGTGCCGCACCACTTCTCGGGCGTGACCGGAAGCGTGTTGTCGTTCATGCACAGCGTGTTGTCCATCGGCGGGTCCCAGAACGGATACTGGGTGTACCGCGTAGCGTTCATCGCGAGCTGCTCGTCCAGGTACTGCGCGATGCCCTTCGTCTTGACTTCCTGCACCAGCGCTTCGGTCGGCCCGAAGCTCGCCTGCTCGAGGAAGCGCACGACATCCGCCTCGCGCTCCTCGTCGGAGACGGGCGCGCACATCACGATGCCTTCGAGGATGTCGCCGCGACGCTCCTTCATTCGACCGTGCGCCGTCGGGTCGACGGTGAAGCGATGATTCGCGTCCGCGATCTGGTCCGAGTAATAGCTGCGATACACCGGCCAGTTGCCGCCGCATTGCCCGCCGGTCGGCAGCGGGATGTAGAAAGCGATGCCCTCGTACGTCCACGCGGGCAGTGTCTTGACCTTGGCGCACTCCGCCGGGTCGGCGGTATAGAAGTGCGAGTTGGGCCCCTTGCCCGGGGTGCCGAAGAAGCGGCAGACGGCGGCCAGTCCGTCGGCGCTGTCGGTGAAGACCGAGAACTGTCCTCCGGTGCGCTTCCAGCCCTTGACGTTGGTGCCGGCGTCGAGCGCGGCCGCTTCCTCGGGATACGCGGTGACGAAGTAGTGGTTGATGCCCGGGTTGTAGAACTCGACTGCCGTGCCGAGCGCGGCGTGCGCGGGCGCGATGGCGTAAACGAGCAGGGCCACCCAGGCAGACGTTCGCAAGGCGGGCAGGACGTGCTGCGCGAGGGACGAGGGCAAGGTGGCCTCCCCGGTTGTTGTCGTTGTCGCGGAGGGAGAGCCTAACAGCGGCGATCGAAACGCCGCAAGGTGAATCTTATTGCGTGCGGTCTTCTCCGATGGGCCGATCAGGCGGGCGCTGCTTCGGCCCTTGCAACGCGCGTCCTCGGCGGCCGCTCGTCCATCGTCCATTGCAGGATGAACGCGATCACGCCGATCACGATGAGCGCGCCCCACGCGAGGTCGTAGCGCGCGGTGCGCTCGAACACGACGCCGCCCATCCACGCGCCGGCGAACGAGCCCACCTGGTGGCTCAGGAAGGCCATGCCGTAGATCGTGTTGAAGTAGGTGAGGCCGAACATGCGGCCGATGATGCCGGTGACGAGCGGCACCACACCGAGCCACAAGAGGCCCATCGCTGCGGCGCACACGAGTGTCGTGGTGGGCGAGACCGGCAGCAGCAGGAACGCCGCGATGATGAGCGTGCGCAGCAGGTAGATGAGCGCGAGCAGGCGCTTCTGGCTGAAACGCGCGCCGAGCAGCCCGAACACATAGGTGCCGATCGCGTTGAAGAGTCCGATCAGCGCGAGCGCGGTCGCGCCGATGCCCGGCGCAATGCCGCACAGCGAGAGGTACGACGGCAGGTACGCCGTGATGAACACGAGCTGGAAGCCGCAGGCGAAGAACGCGACCGTCATCGCGATGAACCCGCGGTGCGAGGCCGCGGAGGCGATCGTGGTGCGCAACCCTTCCCGGGTCGGCGTGGTTCCGGCAATCGATGCCTGCGCCCGCAACGGCATCGCGACAAGGGCCATCGAAGCCGCGATGGCGGCGAAGACGAGCATCGCGCTTTGCCATCCGAACGAGGCGATGAGTCCCTGCCCGAGCGGTGCGATCACCATCGTTCCGAGCGAGCCTGCAGCCGCGACGAGGCCGACGGTCTGCGACCTGCGCTCCGGCGGCGCGGCGCGCGACACGGTGCCGATCAGCACGCCGAATCCGGTGCCCGCGATGCCGATGCCCGTGAGGAATCCCGCGGCGGTCAGGCTGCCGGGGATGTCCTTCGCGAACAGCATGAGCGCGAGTCCTGTCGCATAGATGATCGCAGTCCCTGCCACGATGGGACGCGCGCCGTGGCGGTCGGCGAGCGCGCCGACGAAGGGCTGCGACAGTCCCCACACGAGGTTCTGCACCGCGATGGCGAAGCCGAAGCTCGCCGCCGATATCCCAAGGCCCGCGACCATGGGCTGCATGAACAGCCCCATGCTCTGGCGCAGGCCGAGCGCGGTCGAGATCACGACGCTCGCAAGGACGAGCAGCAGGATGTAGCTGCGGCGGGACGCGGTCATGGTGCATTGCACCGCAGATGCGCCCCTGCGCGCAAACGAATTCGGCGCACGCATTGCATGCGCAGGGGGCATGCGTGCGCGCTGCGGAGCCGCGCGCTTGGCCATGGTTGGGCATAATCGCCGGCATCGTGCCCGCCCGGACCAAAGCCCCCGCGCACAGTCCCACCAAGTCGGTGCTGAAGGCGCTGCTGCTGCTCGAGCGGCTCGCCGGCGGAGCGCGTCCCTGGGGCGTGTCCGAGCTTGCGCGCAGCACCGAACTCGACAAGGCGACGGTGCATCGGCTGCTCGCGACGCTCATGGTGGCGGGCTACGTGCGCAAGGCCGCCACTGCCGGGCAATACGAACTCACGCAACGGCTGGCGGACATGGCCTGCACGCCGCAACCGCAGCGCAGCCTCATGGAACTCGCGCTGCCGTTCATGCGCGAACTCGCGAGCCGTACGCGCGAGACGGCATATCTCGCGGTCCTCAACGGCGAGGAGGCCGTCTTCCTCGACAAGGTCGAAGGCGCGCAGGCCATCCGCGTCAACACACCGAACGGGAGCCGCATCCCGCTCCACGCGGGCTCGGCGGCCAAGGCGCTGCTCGCCTTCCAGCCGCCGGCGCTGGTCGATCGCGTGCTCGCGCGGCTGAAGCCCGTGTCGCGGCACACCGTGGTGGACCCGGCTGCCTTGCGGCGGCAGCTCGCGACGATCCGCCGCCAGGGCTACGCGATAGGCGAGCAGGAGTGGCGCGAGGGTGTTTCAGGGATCGCCGCCCCGGTGCGCGACGCCGCCGGGCGCGTGGTAGTGGCCCTCGCGATCTCCGGCCCGAGCGAGCGGCTGCGGCGGCGCGAGCTGCAGGCCTTCGCACCTGCGGTCATCGCGGCCGCGGATGTGCTGTCGAGCGCGATGGGTTACCGGGGGTAGCGGGCACGCCGTCGCGCGAGGCCGTCGCGTTTCACGGCGCGAAACGGAGTCCCGTCCGCCCGTCCGCCCGCGTCCTTGACAATGCCTCCGGCGGACGCAGAAGATGAGGCGGAGCGCCGGATTCGAAACAACGTTTCATATTACGAAACGGTGCAGCACAAAAGGAGGAAGTCATGTCCGCATTGAAGCGCGCCTTGCACGTCGCCGCCATCCTGCTCGCGGCTGCCATGGTCCCGTCCCTCGCGCACGCGCAGGCGCAGGGCTACCCCAACCGTCCGGTCAAGCTCGTGATCCCGTACACGCCCGGCGCTCACGCAGACCTGCTCGCACGCACGCTCGCCCAAAAGCTCTCGGAAGAGTGGGGGCAGCCGGTGGTCGTCGAGAACAGACCCGGCGGCGGCGGCACCATCGGGACGCTTGCCGGATCGCGCGCCGCGCCCGACGGCTACACCATGCTGATGACGGCGCTCGGGCAACTCGTCATCTATCCGTCGATGCAATCGTCGCCGCCGTACAACGCGGTGACCGACTTCGAGCCGGTCGTGCCGCTCGTGCGCACGCCGTGGGTGCTCTACATCAACAAGGACATCCCGGCCAGCAACGTGAAGGAGTTCATCGCGTGGGGCAAGGCCAAGCCGGGCAACGTGAACGGCGCGACGCCCGGCCTCGGCACGACCAATCACCTGGCCATCGCGATGTTCCAGAAGGACTCCGGCACCAAGGTCGAGACGGTTCACTACAACGGCAGCGCGCAGGCGATCCAGGACCTGATCGCGGGACGCACCGACTTCATGTTCGACTCGCTGCTGTCGAGGCGCTTCGTCACGGAGGGCAGGCTCAAGGCGCTCGCCGTCACCGGAAGCCAGCGCTCGCAGTACGCGCCCGAGCTGCCGACGATGATCGAGTCCGGGCTGCCGGATTTCGACGTCACTGTGTGGTTCGGCATCTTCATGCCGCCCAAGACGCCGCCCGAGATCGTCGCCAAGGTGAACGCCGACATCCAGAAGGCGATGGCGTCCAAGGAAGTGCAGGACAAGCTGGCGGTCGCGAGCTTTGAATACATCTACAGGATGTCGCCGGCTGAGTACAAGGAGATGGTGCGCAAGGACTCGGAGAAGTGGAGCAAGGTGGTCAAGGACAGCGGCGTCAAGGCGGAGTGACGATGCCCATCCTCGACATGCATTCCCACTGGGGCACGCAGACGCACTACCCGTTGCGCGGCAAGGCGCAGCAGGCGAAGCAGTTCGACATATGGCGCACCGAGTGCAAGTTCTGGGAGAAGCCCGCGATGGCGCAGTACTTCCGGGACAGCGGCGTGCGCGTGATGCTCGACCTGGGCTACACGCGCGAGATCCCGCTCGAGGAGCTACGCCCCATCCACGACGAGATGATCTCCTTCCAGCGCGAGCATGCAGACGTCGTGCTCGGCAACTGGCTGCAGATCGCGGGGGACGCGGGACGCGACGGCGTGGCGGAACTCGATCGTGTCAGGAGCGCAGGCGCAGGCGTGACAGGTCTTGCGGTGTCCGCCATCGGCAATCGGCGTCCGGTGACCGACCCCTCCTTCAACATGTTCTACGACTACTGCGTGCAGCAGCGCGTGCCCGTGATGTTCTTCGTCGGCTACACCGGCATCGGCGCCGGCTTCGCGGGCGGCAACGGCCTGGAGCTCGATTGGAGCCATCCGCGTTTCGTCGACCAGGTGGCGGCCCGCTGGCCGCGGCTGCAGATCATCGCCGCGCGCTCGGCGTGGCCTTGGGAGAACGACATGATCGCAACGCTCCTGCACAAGGCCAACGTGTACGCCGAGTTCCACGGCATGTCGCCCAAGCGCCTGGGCGAGGAGACCAAGCGCGAGATCCGCGGGCGCCTCAAGCACAAGATCATGTACGGCAACGACTTTCCCATGCTGCATTACGAGAAGATCGTCGGTGACTGGAAGGCAGAGGGCTACTCCGACGACGTGCTCGAGGGCATCTTCCATCGCAACGCCGAAGCATTCCTCCAGCGCGTGCAGGAGGCGTGAGCATGGCCGTGAAGACACCTTTCCGCGCGGACCTCATGACGGGCAAGCGCGTCCTCGTCACCGGCGGGGGCACGGGACTCGGGCGAGCCGTCACGCAGCGCATGTCGGAGCTCGGCGCGCACGTGTACATCTGCGGCCGGCGCGAGGACGTGCTCGCGGCGACCGCCGCCGAAGTCAGTGCGCAAACCGGCAACCCGGTGACCCCTATCGGCTGCGACATCCGCGACGCCGAGCGCGTCGACGCAATGTACGAGCGCATCTGGCAGGACGGTCCCCTCGACGTGCTGGTCAACAACGCCGCCGCCAACTTTCTTGCGCGCACCGAGTCGTTGTCGACGCGCGCGTTCGACGCGATCATCGCCATCGCGCTCTCCGGCAATGCGTATTGCGTGCTAGGCGTGGGCAAGCGCTGGATCCGCGACGGGCGCGGCGGCGTGATCCTCAACATCCTCACCACAGGCGCGGGATCGGCGGGCCGCGCGTTCACGGTGCCGCTCACGATGGCCAAGGCCGCGATGCTCGCGATGACGCGCAGTCTCGCGGTGGAGTGGGGGCCGAAGGGCATCCGCAGCATCGGCGTGGCGCCCGGACTCTTCCCCACGCCAGGGGCGTGGCAGCAGCTCTTCCCGGAGGAGCGCGCGCAGTCGAAGAGCCCCACCGCCAGCATCCCGCTCGGCCGTTTCGGCGAGCACGACGAGTTCGCGGACCTGTGCGTGTTCCTCTCCTCCGATGCGGCGTCGTACATCAACGGCGACATGATCACGATCGACGGCGCGCGCGGTCTCAAGGGCATGGACGTCGACGATCTCTTCACTTGGACCGACGAGCAGTGGGACGCGCTCAAGACCAGGCGCAAGCGCTGATCGCGCGATGACGCAGGCGTCGTATGGCGACCTCGCGGCGCTGTTCGCGCCGTCATCGGTCGCCGTCCTTGGCGCGTCGGCCGATGCCGCCAAGTTCGGCGGCCGCGTGCTGCACTACCTGATTCGCGGCGAGTTCGGCGGGAAGGCGTACGCCGTCAATCCGCGGGCGACGGAAGTGCAGGGCGTGCGCGCGTACGCCAGCGTCGGCGCAATCGGAGCGCCTGTGGATCTCGCGGTCATCGCGCTGCCCGCATCGGCATGCATCGACGCGGTTGCGGAGTGTGCGCGGGCCGGCGTGCGTGCGGCCATCGTGCTCACTTCGGGATTCGCGGAAGACGGCGACGACGGCCGCGCACGACAGGCGGCGCTGCTCGCGGCGGCGCTGCCGCACGGGCTGCGCCTGCTGGGTCCCAACTGCATCGGGCTCGCCAACGGGCACGCGCGCATGGCGGCGACGTTCGCGACCATGTGGCTCGACGGATGGCCGGAACCCGGACCGGTGTCCATCGTCAGCCAGTCGGGCGCGCTGGCATCGTACTTTCACGTGCTGCTGCGCGAGCGCGGTATGGGCATCGCGCACTGGTGCTCGACCGGCAACGAGATCGACGTCGACGCAGCGGAGTGCGTGCAATGGCTTGCCACCGACCCTGCGACGCGCGTCATC
>CAZIZD010000238.1:0-5634 GCA_964543615.1 uncultured Alcaligenaceae bacterium
GGCCGATGTAGCGGCCGATGCGGGTGAGCGTGTCGCCGTGATCGAGCTCCGGCGTGCGTCCTCCGCAGCGCGGGTACACGGCAAAGCGCAGATCCTCGTCCTCGTGCAGCGTCGCGTCGCCGAGGCGCAAGGGTGCGACGGCAGGCACCTCGCTCGCCACGAGTTCCTCGACGAACGCGTGCTCTTCCTCAATCTGGGCATCGCTCCAGCGCTGCGGGCGGTAGAATTTGACCACCACCGAGGGCGCGTCGTCGCAATGCACGAGATAGACGCGGTTCTCGTAGCTGTTGAGCGCGATCATGCGGCCGTCGCCGTGAACGCCCACGCGGTCGAGGGCGTCGAGGATGCGGTCGGGCGTGAGCGTCGCGAAAGGGTGGGCCATCGCGCGATTGTAAGGGCCAGGTACTTCCAGACGACCATGCAGGACATGGAAAGCCACGCAACGCCGCCCGCCGCGGGCCAGGTCTACTACCGGCACACGCTGCCGGTGCGGGTGATGCACTGGATCAACGTGATCGCCCTCTGCGTGATGTTCATGAGCGGCCTGCAGATCTTCAACGCGTACCCCGTGATCAAGTTCGGCAAGTCGTCCTACGACGGCAAGCCGCCCGTGCTCGAGATCGGGGCGCGCATGAAGCCCGACGGCACCCCGCAAGGCGTGACGCGGCTCTTCGGCAGCGAATACGACACCACCGGCTGGCTCGGGGTCACGCGGGGACCCAACGGCAACGCGGTGCCGTCGACGTTCCCGCAGTGGATGATGCTGCCGGGTCCGCAGTGGCTCTCGATGGCGCGCTCGTGGCATCTCTTCTTCGCGTGGGTGTTCCTGCTGAACGGGCTCGCCTTCGTCGCCTATGCGATCTGGAGCCGTCATCTGGCGCGCGACCTGGCCCCCACCGGAGAAGAGCTGCGCGGCATCGGCGCGTCGATCCGCGACCACCTGCGCTTCCGGCATCCGACCGGGGAAGCGGCGCGCCGCTACAACGTGCTGCAGAAGATCGCCTATCTCGTCGTGATCTTCGTCCTGTTGCCGCTGATGGTGATCATGGGGCTCGCGCTGTCGCCGTGGCTCAACGCGGTGCTGGCGGGCTGGGTCGACATCGTCGGCGGACGCCAGTCCGCGCGGTCGATCCATTTCATCGTCGCGTGGATGCTCGTCGCCTTCGTCCTGATCCACGTGTTCCAGGTGATCGTCACGGGGCTCTGGAACAACCTGCGCTCCATGATCACCGGCCGCTACAAGGTGTCAGCATGAAAAAGCCTTTTCGCCTGCGCAAGCGCCTGCCGCGGCGCACGTTCCTCTCGGCCGCGGCGCTCATGCTGGCGGGGTGCGACAACCTCTCGCGCACGGAGTGGCTGCCCAAGGTGCTCGACTCGGTCGAGCCGATCAATCACGCGCTGGCCAAGGCCATCGGCCGCAACGCGCTGGCACAGGAGTTCGGGGAATCGGATCGCTCGCCCGAGTTCCGCAGCAACGGCAGCGACTTTGCCGACACGCCGCAGTACAACGCGTGGGTGCAGACCAACTTTGCCGACTACGCGCTCGACGTCGGCGGCCTGTGCGAAGCGCCGCGCAAGTTCACGCTCGCGGACTTGCGCGCGTTGCCCGCGCGCACGCAGATCACGCGCCACGATTGCGTCGAAGGCTGGAGCGCCATCGCCAAGTGGAAGGGCGCGCGGCTCGCGGCGGTGCTCGACGTGGTGAAGCCCAAGCCCGACGCGCGGTTCGTCGTTTTCTACTGCGCCGATCCCATGTCCAACGATCCGGCGGACCTCTACTACGAGAGCATCGACTTCGACGATGCCCGGCACGAGCAGACGATCCTCGCCTACGACATGAACGACGCACCCTTGCCGGTGCCCAACGGCGCGCCCATCCGCCTGCGGGTCGAGCGGCAACTGGGCTACAAGCACGCGAAATTCATCACGCGCATCGAGTTCGTGAAATCGTTCGCGGGCATCGCGGGCGGGCGCGGCGGCTACTGGGAGGACCAGGGGTACCAGTGGTACGCGGGGATATGACCGCGCCGGAGCTCGATGGACGCACCGCCGTGGTGACTGGCGGTGCGCGAGGCATCGGATTCGCGACCGTCGAGGCGCTCGCTGCCGCGGGCGCCGTGCCGGCGCTCGTCGACCGCGACGAGGCAACGCTCGCGCAGGCGAGCGCGAAGCTAAGTGAGCGCGGGATCGCGCATCGCACCGACGTGCTCGACGTGACCGACGGTGCCGCAGTCGATCGCGTGTTCGACGCAATCGCAGCCTGGCGCGGCCGCCTCGACATCCTCGTGAACAACGCCGGCATCGCCATCCGCAGGCCTTCGGTCGAGCTTGCGCAGGATGACTGGCAGCGCGTCGTCGACGTCAACCTGACGGGCACGTTTCTCTGCGCGCGGGCAGCGGCGCGAACCATGCTTCGGGCGGGCTCGGGGGCGGTCGTCAACGTCGGCTCGATCATGAGCCTGTCGGGTGGCGGCCTCTATCCCAACATCTCCTACCAGGCGAGCAAGGGCGCGATCGTCAACCTCACCCGCGCGCTGGCCGTGGAGTGGGCGGCGTCGGGCATCCGCGTGAACGCGGTCGCGCCCACCTGGGTGCGCACCGAGCTTACGCGCGCCCTGATGGACGATCCCGCGCTCGTCGAGCGGATGCTCGCCATGACGCCGATGCGCAAGCTCGCGGAACCGGAGGACGTCGCGGCCGCGATCGTCTTCCTCGCGTCCGATCGTGCCCGCCTGGTTACGGGTCACACGCTGCCGGTGGACGGGGGCTTCCTGGCGCAGTGAGGGCCGCGCAGCTCGGGCACAGGCAGGCGTCGCGCTCGCAACCGAGCGCCGCGAGGGCGGCAGGATCGATCGCGACGGTAGTGCACCAGCACGGCGTGTCGAAGCTGCCGCTCTTCGCGGGCGCGCATTCGTTCGCCTTCCCGCAAAGCGGGCAGCGCAGGAAGGATGCGTCGCGCGAGTGGGAGACGACGAAGCCCTTGGTGGTCATGTGCGCTAGCCCTTCAGCGAAGCTCGAACGCGACGAGTTCCACCGTCGACGGACCGAGATAGGGGTTGCGTGACGCGAGCCTGACGATCGCGTGGGCCGCCGGCGCGTACCAATAATTGCGCACGATTTCTCCCGCGTAGACGCTGTTGATCGGCGAGTTTCCGCTCACGCGCTCGACGGCCCGGACGTGAAACGCGTCGAATTCCCCGGCAGGAACGCGGACCTTCTCGTAGGCGAGCACCTCGGCCTCGACGTCGACCTGGCCGCTCGATCCCTTTGGCTTGAACGTCCACAGGCAGGAACGGGCATGCGATGGCGAAGACCGCGAGGCGAGCGAGCTGCATGGCGCCGCTAGCGTATCAGGCAAACAACCCGTGCAGGAACCACTCGCCGTCTTCCACGCCGTAGCGGTGGTCGCGGTAGATCCACACCGTCGCGCCGTCGTGAGTGTCGGCCACGTAGTAGTCGCGGCGGATGTCGGCGCCGTCCCACCACCCCGACTCGATGCGCTCGGGACCGTCGCGCAAGGCCCATGGCCGCGATTCCATGACCGATGCGAGCGGCTGCGGCTCCGAAAGCAACCAGATGGGCCGCGGTGCCTCGGGCAGCAAGACCTGCGGCTTCGCGGATGGCGCGTGCGTCCCCGTGGCAAGCTCCGGACGATGGTCGGCGTGCGGGACGAGGCGTATCAACGCATCCTCGCCGAGACGCGCGCGCAGGCGATCAGCCAGAGGCACTTCCACGCTATCGCCTTCGTCGCCGGGCAGCAGGCCCAGGTTGCGGCCCGCGAGCGGCGCGGTCTCGTCGCTGCGCAGGTGCATCGCCTCGACCGGCGCGGGCAGGGCCACGCGTGTGAGCCGCTCGCGCAGCACTCCCATGAGATGCGAAGGCAGTCGCGTGGGCGCACCCAGTGCGAACGGCACTTCGGTGGCGGGCATGCCGCGCTTCCTGAGATAGCGCTCGTGATCGAGTACGAGCGTGAGCCGCACCGCGCCCAGGCCGCGCGCTTCGAGCCAGTGGGCGAGGTCGCGCACGAGGCGTTGCAAGCCGAAGACGAGCGCGTCGGCGTCGTGCACCGGCGTGGGAAGGTCGAGGCGTGCGCCGAACACCGGCGGCGGCACGAACGAGGCGCGCGGATCGGGCACGAGGCCCAGCGCGCGATCGAGATGCAGGACGATCTCGCGGCCGAAGCGGCGCGCGAGTCCGTCGCGCGGGAGCTTCGCGGCCTGGGCGAACGTGACCACACCCGCGGCGCGCAGCGTGTCGCGGGTCGCGTCGGGGAGGTCGAGCAGCGTGAGCGGCAGCGTGCCCAGCACGTGGGGCAACTGCGCGGGATCGTCCACGGGTTGCGTGATGCCCGCGCGCGCGAGGAGGAGGGCGGCCTCCGGTGTGGGCGCGATGCCGAGACGATTGGCATACCCGAGCGCATGCGCGCCGCCGGCGAGCCGCGCGACGAGGCGCGGCAGTCCCCCGAAAAGGCGCAGGCTCGTGCCGATCTCGGCAACTATTGCGTTGGGTGGCGCAAGGCATGCCATGGGCGTGAAGGTGAGCGTCCAGGTCGCGAGTTGCGCAAGCGCGCGGGCTTCGGCAACCGTGTCGCGGTCGCGCATCGCAAGATCGGGCGCGAGCGCGAGCGCGCCCGAGATCAACTGGTCGTCACGAATGCCCGCATCGCGCGCCCCGCGATTGGCCGCGACCACGCGCGGATAGTGCCCGCCGCTGCCGACGACGAAAGGACGCTGCGCGTCGTCGGAGGACTGCGCACGCGCGAAGACGTCGAGCGGCAGCGACGGGAACAGCAGGCACGCCCAAAGGCTGCCTTCAGGCGAAGACGGCATGCTCCGACAGCCCGATCTCGGCCAGCTCGCGCGCGCGAAGATGCGCTTCGTTGGCGCAGAAGAACTCGTCGAGTTGCGGGGGTGCGACCGAAGTACCCGCGAGCATCGCGTGCACCTGGCCGCGATGATGGATCTGGTGCTGGAAGAGATGCGCGAGCAGGCGGGCCGTGGTCTCGTGCTCGATGCCGGTCCGGCGCATGATCGCGACGGGCCGCTCCATGTGCGCATCGGTGAGCGCCTTGCACGCGACGAGCAGGCGCTGGTCGACGGCGTGCTGCTCCGCCGAAAGCGCGGCGCAGGTGGCGAAGGGTTCCTCGGGATCGAAGAAGCGGCCCGGTTGCGCGTTGGGACGCTCGCCGCGCAGCGAGCGCTCGAGCGCATCGACGTAATACCAGTCGACGGTGACGATGTGATTGAGCGTCGCCTTGATCGAGGGAAAGAAGCTCGTGCGCTTCGCCTCGAATGCTTCCTGCGGGAGCTGCGCGCATGCGGCGAGCAGTCGATGGTTGGCCCAGGCGTTGTTGGCGGCCATGGTGCAGAAGTGATGCGAGAGCGTGGGCATGGTTGCCTCCAACCTGTAGGGAAACCAGAATCGGACCGTATTCACGAGGCCATCGGCAGCAGCACCGGCTGCGCGAGCTCCGCACCGCGCCGCTTCAGCACGCGCACCGCGAGACGGCCGTCCTGCCGCGACAGTGCGAGCCGCAGCGGCGCCGCGTTCGCGCTGCCGCGCACGCCGGGTCGCCGCCACAAGGCACCCCACGTGCGGCCCTCGCGCGCGGCCACCTGCAGGCGGCGCAGCACG
>CAZIZD010000238.1:5644-7179 GCA_964543615.1 uncultured Alcaligenaceae bacterium
GCGTGCCGAGCCACGCGAACGCGGCGCCGCATTCGGGCGCGCGCAACGATTGCTCGAAGGCCCACAGCGCGTCCTGCGGCGTCTTGCATGCGACGACGTAGAAGCGCGCAAGATCCACGCCTGCCGCGGCGAGCGCGGGCGCGTAGGGCTTGTAGGGCGGCGCGATCCACACGACGTCGCGCCGCTCTCCCTGCAAGCGCACGATAGCGGGCAGCGTGAGACGGATCTCGCCGATGCCTTCGCGCTCGAGGAGGAGCTCGGTCAGCGCGCCCTGCGGCCAGCCGCGCCCGGGCAGCGCCGCGTCGAGCGCAGGGTAGCCCGAGGACACGGCGGACGGCTCGTGCGCGACGTCGTCGCCGCGCCAGATGGCGGGATGCGAGAGGAGCGAGGCGAGGGCGCTGGCGTGTGCCATGAGATTGCGTGCATCACCGGGGCCAGTAGCGTGCGAACACCGGCGCGATGCGCGCGTCGCTCTCGATCTTCTCGAGATGCGCGAAAAACGCAGGACGCGACTTCGAAAGATGCTGGCGCGTTCCTGCCCACCTCGATACCACGGCAGTGAGAATGTCGAGCGCGCCCATTTGCGCGCCGTCGAGATAAGGACGCGCGGGAAACGTGTCCGCGAACACGTCCCACAAGTGATGCAGGCGCTTGCGCGTGCCGGCGACGATGCTCTTGCGAAGCGGCGCTCCACGCGCGTTGTCGGCCGCCCTCGTGCAATATCGCTCGGGATAGTCGATGACGCCGATGGCCGCGTAGCAATTGGCCGCGATGTACACGAGCCCGCGGATCGACTGCGCGCGCTGCGATGCATCCGCGGGGAGAAGGCCGCTCGCGGGATGCGCGAGTCCGAGGTGGATCAATATCGCTGCGCTCTCGGTCATGACCGTGCCGTCGGGCAGCACGAGCGTGGGAATCTGCACGAGCGGATTCACCCGCGTGAGCTCGTCGAGTCCGGGACCGGGCTGCCACGAGGCGGCGTCGACCGTGCGAAAGGCAAGGCCCGCGAGGACGAGCGCCGCTTCGACGGCGGCGGCGCCCGATCCCTGGCTGCCGTAGAGGGTGAACATGGTCGTGCGGTGCCCGCGCGCTACTGGCTTGCCATCATCTTTGCCATGCGGCGATCGATCTCTTCCGGCGAGACGTCCTCGACGTGCGTCGCGACGGTCCACGTGTGCCCGAAGGGATCGCTGAGCGTGCCGGTGCGGTCGCCGTAGAACTGGTCGACGACGGGACGCAGCTGCGTGGCGCCCGCGGCGAGCGCCTGGCGGAAGATGCGGTCCACGTCCTCGACGTACACCATGAGGCTCACCGGCGTGCCGCCGAACGCGCGCGGACCCTTGAACTCGTCCGACGCGTCGGCCAGCATCACCGGCGAGTCGCCGATCCTGATCTCGGCGTGCGCGACCTTGCCGTCGGGCGTAGGGAGGCGCATCAGCTCCTCCGCGTCGAACGCCTGCTGGTAGAACTCGATCGCTTTGGCGGCGCCCTCGACCACGAGGTACGGCGTGACGGAGTGGTAACCGGCGGGGATG
>CAZIZD010000239.1:0-7177 GCA_964543615.1 uncultured Alcaligenaceae bacterium
TGGGGGAGGCGCTGCTGCCGTCGACGTGCGGAGCGGGGCAGGTGCTGAAGTGGAACGGGACGCAGTGGGCGTGCGCTAACGACGACGCGGGCGGGAACGGCACGGTGACCAGCGTCGCGGCGGGCACGGGGCTGACCGGAGGCACGATCACCAGCGCCGGCACGATCGCGGCCGACACGACGTACTTGCAGCGGCGGGTGGTGGGCACCTGCGGCGCGGGCAGCAGCATCCGCACGATCAATGCGGATGGCAGCGTGGTGTGCCAGGTGGACAGCGCGGGCGCCGGAACGGTGACCAGCGTGACGGCCACCGCTGGCGGCGGACTGGCGACGCTGCCAGGTGCAGGCATCAGCACCACCGGTTCGGTGGGCATTGCGACCGGGGGTGTGCAGACCGCCATGCTGGCGGACAGCGCCGTTACGGATGCGAAAGTCGCAAGCAACATCTCCGGCAGCAAGATCGCACCGGGCACCATCGCCGCGGACCGATTGGTGGCGAGCCAGCAACTTCCTGCGTGTTTCGACGGACAGGTGTTGCGACGCAGTAGCGGCGCATGGATCTGCGGCAGCCTGCCGCCGACGATCACCACCGTGGATAGTGGCGGCGATTACAGCGCCCTGGCAATCGGCGCCGACGGCTTCCCGGTGGTGAGCTATCACGACTTCGCGAACGCCAAGCTCAAGGTGGCGAAGTGCACCAATGCCAATTGCTCCGGTGCCGCCACGATCACCACGGTCGATAACTTGAGCGGCGTCGGTCAGTACACGTCGATCGCCGTTGGCACGGATGGTTTCCCGGTGGTGAGCTACTACGATTCTGCCAACGGCGACCTCAAGGTGGCCAAGTGCGTCAATGCCGCCTGCACCGGCAGCGCCACGATCACCTCCGTCGATACTCTCGGCGATGTCGGCTGGTTTACGGCGATCGCGATCGGCACGGATGGTTTTCCGGTGGTGGGTTACTACGATGTCACCAACGGTGATCTCAAGGTGGCCAAGTGCGTGAATGCGGCGTGCAGCGGCAGCGCCACGATCACCACCGTGGACAGCATCGGCAATGTGGGCCGCTTCGTTGCAATCGCGATCGGGGGGGACGGCTTGCCGGTGGTGAGCTACTGGGATGTTTCCAATGCAGACCTAAAAGTGGCCAAGTGCGCCAACCCGGCCTGCACAGGCAGTGCGACCATCACGGCAGTCGACTCCAGCGGATTCGTAGGTTCGCATACCTCGATTGCGGTGGGACTGGACGGCTTCCCGGTGGTGAGCTACTTCGACGGCCTGGACGGCAATCTCAAGGTGGCCAAGTGCGTGAACGCGGCGTGTACCGGGAGCGCGACGATCACGGCCGTGGACACCGGTGGAGACGTCGGCCAGTACACCGGCTTCGCCATCGGTACCGACGGCTTCCCGGTGGTGAGCTACTACGACCTGACCAACGCCAACCTCAAGGTGGCCAAGTGCGTCAATGCCGACTGTACTGGCAGCGCTGCGATTACTGCCGTCGACACCGGCGGCAACGTCGGCTTGTACACCGCCATTGCAATCGGCACCGCTGGCTTGCCGGTGGTGAGCTATTACGACAGCAGCAACGCCAGCCTCAAGGTCGTCAAATGCAGCAACGCCGCGTGTTTGGCTCCCTGACCACAACGAACGGGCGCGCTACACCGGCGCGCACATCACCACTACGTCCGGCCCGTCGCCCTCCGCCACCCAGCCCTTGCTCACCATCTGGTCGCGGGTCGCGCGGCTCGTGGTGTAGCGATGGTTCGCGTCGGCGCGATTGCTGAACACGCGATAGACCGGCACCGTGCCCGACGCGCAGTTGCCCGCGCTCGGCGGGAACAAGCGGAAGAAGTCCGGCGACTCGAGAATGAATGTCGGATTCTTGGCCATCGTCCCCGCGCACTCGTTGGTGTCGCGGCCGAAGAAGTGTCCGTCGCCCTTGCCCGGCGGAATGTAGATGCGGCACACGGCCGCGGTGCCCGCGGGCGCGTCCGTATAGACATTGAACGACTGTCCGGTGCGCGACCAGCCCTTGGTGACGCCGCTGTCGAGGTTCGCGATCTCCGCGGGCACCCAGGTCACGAAGTAGTGATCGAAGCCTGCGTTGTAGTACTCGACCGCGAGCACCTTGTTGCCGCCGCCCGAGGTCTTGCTGTAGCTCTCCACCACGCCCGCGTTGTCGAGCGAGAGCGAGTCCGGCGCGACGGCGCCGATCCCCAGGCCCCGCTTCGCGAAGCCCGTCAGGCAGAGGTCGGCGTCGGTCGCGTCCTGCGCCTGCATTACTGCGAGCAGCGCGTCGCGCGCCTGCACGAACGTGGGATTCAACGGCGTCACCTTCAAGCTCGCGACGAGGTAACGCTTCATGCGCTCCTGCGCCTGCGCGAAGGTGAGGCGCGACGTGTCGTTCAGGAGGTTGCTGTAGCACTCCCACAGCATGTTCGCCCACACCTCGCCCGCGTTGTGCACTTCCGAGTTGAGGCTCGCGCCGCCGTTCCCCCTCGCGGGAGTGGAGGGGAGCGGATTCGCGTCGGCGATGTGCTTGAACGTGAGCGGGTTCTTGCTCATGTCGCGCGAGTACGGGTAGCGGCGGATGCCGTAGTAGTACGCGTTGTTGAGCACGTCGGGCGCGAAGTCGGGTCCGCCTCCGGGATACGGCGTCATCGCGTAGGTGCCGTTGAAGTTCGCGTTGGACGCGACGTTGCGGTCCTCTTCCTTCACGAACATGAGGAGGGCGATGAAGTCCGACCACCCTTCGCCCAGGCCGCCGGCCTGGTTGGCGACGAGGCCATCGGCGTTGTTCACGAGTCGGTTGGAGAGGTAGTGTCCCCACTCGTGCGCGACGACCGTGTTGTCGAGGGAGCCATCGCGCGGATTGCCCGATTGTCGTCCCATGCGCAGCGTCACGGCGGTGCCCGCGGCGAGCTCCGCCTTGATGGCGGTGCCGTCCGCGAGCGGGATCGACAGCACGGGAATGGTGATGGTGGCGTCGTCGCCGGCCATGCCGGGCGCGCCGGTCGGCACGTTGTTGACGATGATGACGCCGATGGCGCCCGCGTTCTGCGCGTTCTTCACCTTGACCACGAACGTGCAGACGCCGCGGTCGATGAGCGCGATCTTGCCGGCGACCGCCGCCGCGTTGGTGATCGGCGAGCACGCGTCGGAGTCGACCGGTCCCTCGGTGTTGACGGGGTCGCGCGCCACGACCACGTCGGCGGTCAGCTCGAAGCTCTGCGCACCGAAGGCCGCGGTGTTGGACGTCTTGACGCCGGCCAGCGAGGCGGGCGCGTTGACGCGCACGATCGAAACGCCGCCGTTCCACATGTACATGCGCATGCGAGGCCGCTGTCCGTCGGGCGGCGTGCTCATGTTGGCGTTGTTGGTGCCGGAGTAGTCCTGCGCCTCCGCGAGGATGCTGTCGCCGGCCAAGCCACCGCGGCCGAAGTTGTTGAGCTGCGCGTTGCCCGCGGCTTCGTTGAAGCCCGCGTCGTAGAACCAGTCGTGCAGGTAGTTGATCGTGTAGAAGAGGTTGGTCACCGCGGCCGCGACCTGCGTGCGGTTGGCGTTCGCGGGCAGGCTGTGGCTGAAACTGTGATCGAAGGTCGTGCTCGACGTCGTGCACCCGTGGAGGTCGCCGTCGACGGGCAGCGCGGTGTTGCACTCGCTGGTAGCGGGAGGCCCGAAACCGTCCGGCTCGACGACGTTGGCGAACGCATTGACATTGTTGCCTTCCGTGGTGGTCGCGAGACCGAGCAGCCACGGGTCGTTGCGCGAGAAGGGCGCGTTCTGCAGCGTGACCAGGTTCTGCGCGACGATCGGGGGTTGGTAGCCGTCGGGCGTGCCGGTCGGGTGCGGATAGCCTCCGCGGCCGCCGGGCCCGGGCAGCGGGAGGTACGGCGGCGTGCTCTCGGCATAGATGCGATACGAGAACGCGACGTCCTTGGAGAGGTTGTTGCGGAACAGCACGGACCCGTCCACGGCGGACACGACGTAGGAGTAGGCGTCGATGTCGCGCGACCCCTTGTCGGTCACCTGCACTTCGACGTACCACGCGGGAACGAGCGACGCGCCCGCGCGGAACCACACGCGCTTGGTGCGCAGCGGCATCGCGAGCGTCGCGCCGTCGGTCGCGGAGGCATCCACCGTGGACCACGCGTAACCGCCCTCGTCCTTCAGCGCGCGCACGCGCTTGCCCACGTCGGACGCGAACCGGTGCTCGGCCAGGGCGGCGGCGATGGCGCCCTCGGCCGTCACGTCGATCGCGTCGAACGTACGCTTGGCCGTCGACGCCCCGCTCGTGAGCCCGCTGATCGACACGAGCGAGCCGTCCTTGCCGACGAGCACGTTGACCTGGTCCCGGAAGACCTCGATGCCGTCCACCCGATTGGCGAAGCGCGCGATCGACCCGCCTTCGGGGAACGACTGCTGGTCCGTCAGCACGAGGGCATCGACCTGCGAGGCGGTCATGCGGTACCTGGCGGCGGCGCTCTTGAGGTACGCGCGGGCGGCGCCTTCCGGGTCGACGGCGGTGGCCTTGGGAACCGGCCCGAGGTCCCGCGCCCACACGAACGTGGACACGCCGAGATCGGCCGGGGCGCTTGCGCCGGTGTCGAGGACGGGAAGCTGGCGGGCGAGCGCCGGCGCGGAGGCTGCGCAGGCGAGGGTGAGGGCGGCCAGGACCGCGATGGGGCGAAGTTGCATGGGGACCGCCTGCTGATTAGGCAAAACCCGGTAGTTTATGCGCTGGCGGCGGTGGCGGGAACCGTACGTGCACCGCAAGGCCCCGTCCGTCGGGTCCGTCGGTGAGCGAGACGGTCCCGCCATGGGCGGCGGCGATGCGGCGCACGATGGAGAGGCCGAGGCCGCTGCCGGTGGAGGGTTCGGCCTCCTGCGCGGCACCGCGGTAGAAGCGCTCGAAGACCCGCTCGCGCTCCGCGGGCGGAATGCCCGGCCCCGTGTCGATCACCGACAGGATCGCGCCGCCGTCCCTGGTCTCCGTCGCGACGTCGATGCGGCCTTCCGCCGGCGTATAGCGCAGCGCGTTGTCGAGGAGATTGCCGATGAGCATCGACAGCATCGCCGGATCGCCCTGCACGATCGCGCTCGCGGCGCCGGTGTGACCGAGGTCGATGCGCTTGTCCCCGGCGAACGGCGCGCGCGCGACGATCGCGTCCTTGGCGAGCGACGCAATGTCGACCGGCTCGCTGCGGCGCTCGGGCGACTCGGGCTCGAGCCGCGCCATGGTGAGCAATTGATCGACGAGGTGCGAGGCGCGGTCCACGCCCGACTCGAGCTCCGAGAGCGCGCTCTCGCGCTCGGTTGCGTCATGCGCGCGCCTGGCGAGCCCGACCTGCAGCTTGAGCGCGGCGAGCGGCGTGCGCAGCTCGTGCGCCGCGTCGGCCGTGAAGCGGCGTTGCGCAGAGAGCGCCTCGTCGAGGCGCGCGAGCAGCGCGTTGAGACTCTCCGCGAGCGGCTTCAATTCGAGCGGCACCTTGTCCTGCGCGAGCGGTGCCAT
Organism: uncultured Alcaligenaceae bacterium; assembly: GCA_964543615.1. Lineage (GTDB taxonomy): Bacteria > Pseudomonadota > Gammaproteobacteria > Burkholderiales > Casimicrobiaceae > VBCG01. The sequence goes on from CAZIZD010000239.1 coordinate 5,515, forward strand.
CGCATCGGGACGGCGCTTGCCCACCGCGCGCGACATGCGGTCGAGCGGCGCCAGGCCCGCGCCCACCGCATACCAGATGAGCACGCCGAGGAGCGGGATGAGCGCGGCGAGCGGCAGCAGCGTGCGCAGGGCGACGTCGGTCGCGATCTTCTGGCGCTCGTCCATCGCGTGCGCGACCTGCAGCGCGTGCGTGCCCTCGACGTGCGTGTACACGCGCCATGCGCGGCCGTTCTGGTTGACGTTGCTGTAGCCCTCCGCGGCCGGCACGGGAAAGCCGGGACCAGGGCGCGACCAGTACACGAGCACGCCGTCGCGATCCCAGATCTGGGTGACGATCTCCGACACGCCCGCGCTCGGCGGACGATCGCCCGGCGTCAGCGAAGGCTGCCGCCCGCGCACGAGATCGTCGATGCGCGTCGAGTACGCGAGCTGCTTCAATTGCAGGTCGAAGAGGTCGCCCACCTGCTGTCGCGTCTCCTGGTACGTGAGCCACGTGGCGAGACCCGCAATGCCCACGAGGCCGAGCAGCAGGTACGCGAGCAGGGTGCGCCTGATGGAGAGCATCACGCCCTTGAAATCACGTAGCCCACGCCGCGGATCGTGCGGATCGCTTCGGCGCCCAGCTTCTTGCGCAGGTTGTGCACGTGCACTTCCACCGTGTTGCTCTCGACCTCCTCGCCCCATCCGTAGAGCTTCTCCTCGAGCTGCGCCTTGGACAGCGCGGTGCCCGGCCGCTCGAGCAGCGCGGCCAGGAGCGCGAACTCGCGCGCCGAAAGGTCGACCTGCGCCGTGCCCTTGGTGACGGTGCGCGCGCCCGTGTCGAGCGCCAGGTCGCCGTTGCGCAGCACGTTGTCCTCGCGTGCAATGTCGCGGCGCAGGAGCGCGCGCATGCGGGCCGCGAGCTCCTCGAGGCTGAACGGCTTCACGAGATAGTCGTCCGCGCCCGCGTCGAGTCCCGCCACGCGATCGGCAATCGCGTCGCGCGCGGTGACCACGATCACCCGCGCCTTGTTGCCCGCGCGGCGCATCTCCTTCAGGAGGTCGAGGCCGCTCTTGCGCGGGAGGCCCAGGTCGAGGAGCACGAGCGCGTACGCGCCGTCGGCGGAGTCGATCGCGGCCTTGCCCGCGGCGCCGTCGTGCACCCAGTCCACGGTGTACCCATCCTGCGACAAGGCCGCCTTCAGCGTCTTGCCGATCATGGGGTCGTCTTCGACGAGGAGGATGCGCATGCGGGCGAGCAGGAACGGGAGGCGTCGACGGTCTTCCTGCGTGAATGTACCGCACCCGCGCATCCGTTCCGCTCCGGCCCCCGTACATCACATCACGTACCCGACGACCGGCCTGGCTTCGTGGGCGGTCCGGGCGCGACATCCCTTCGCCCATCGAGGAGCATCGACACATGCAAGCCATCCCCTTCCGTCGCGCCGCAGCGCCATTGCTCGTCGCCGCCGCGCTCGGCGCCGTGTGGGCCCCGCCCGCCCCCGCTTCGAGCCATCGCGAGGCGCCGTTCATCGCCACCCAGCCGCAGGTCGACGCCACCGACTTCTACATGTTCAGGAGCTACGAGCCCGGACGCGAGGGCTACGTCACGATCGTGGCCAATTACCTGCCGCTGCAGGACCCGTACGGCGGTCCCAACTACTTCAAGCTCGATCCGAACGCG
>CAZIZD010000240.1:0-7158 GCA_964543615.1 uncultured Alcaligenaceae bacterium
GCCGGACGCGTGGAGGTAGACCCCAAGCTCGCGAAGAACGTGGCGCCCGGCGACGTCGTGTTCATCTTCGCGCGCGATCCCGACGGCGCGCGCATGCCGCTTGCCGCCATGCGCCTGACCGGCGCCGAGCTGCCGCGCGCATTCGTCATGAACGACGAGATGGCGATGTCCCCCGCGGCCACCATTTCGAAGGCCGGCAAGGTCGTCATCGAGGCGCGCGTGAGCAAGTCGGGCGACGTCAAGGCGCAATCGGGCGACCTCACCGGCAGCAGTGCGCCGGTGGCCCCCGGAACGAAGGACATCCGGGTGACCATCGATCGGGTCATCCCGTGACGGTATGCTAGCGCCTGCCCATGCTCGAAGCGATCGACCTCACGGCGCGGCGCGGTTCGGCGGTGCTCTTCTCCAAGCTGCGCTTGCGCGTGGAAGCGGGCCGCGCGTTGCTCGTCACGGGACGCAACGGCAGCGGCAAGACGACGTTGCTGCGCATCCTCGCGGGACTCACGCAGCCGGCGGAAGGCCGGGTCGAGATCGATGGTGCGCCGCCGCTCGCCATGCGCGCGCGGATCGCGTTCGCGGGACACGCGGCCGCGCTGAAGGACGAGCTCACGGTCGAGGAGAACCTGCGCGCGCTGGTGGCGCTCGCTGGCGAGACGGCGAGCGACTCGGCCATCCGCGATGCGCTCGCCCGCGTCGATCTCACGATCCGGCGCGAGCTGCACGCGCGCGCCTTGTCCGCGGGACAGCGCCGGCGTGTCGGGCTCGCGCGTCTCGCGCTGTCGCCGCGTGCGATCTGGCTCCTCGACGAGCCCGCGACGGCGCTCGATGCCGCGGGGCTTCGCGTGCTGGCGGACCTGGTCGCGCAACGCCTGCGCTCGGGCGGCATCGTCGTCGCGGCCACGCACCAGCCGCTCGACCTGCCGTCGGATTGCACGGATGCGCTCAATTTCGCATGAACACGGTCGCCACCCTTGCGAGCGAACCGCAGGATCACGGGGTCCTGGCGGCCATCCGCTGGGCCGCCGCGCACGATGTTCGCGTCGCGTTGCGCTCGCGCGCGGAACTTGGCGTGCAGCTTCTGTTCTACGTCATCGTCGTGAGCCTCTTTCCGCTAGCCTCGTCGCCCAATCCGCAGCTGCTGGCCGCCCTCGGCCCTGGCGTGCTGTGGGTCGCCGCGCTGCTCGCATCGCTCCTCGCGCTGCCGCGGCTCTTCGCTACCGACTTCGCGGACGGCACGCTCGAGCAGATCGCGTTGTCGCCGTACCCGCTGCCGGCCATCGTGGGGGGCAAGGTGCTCGCGCACTGGCTCGCCACCGGATTGCCGGTGGTGGCACTGGCGCCCCTCCTCGGCGTGCAGTACGCGCTCGACTCCGGCGCGCTGGGCGTGGTCATGCTCTCGCTCCTCATCGGCACGCCCATCCTTTCGCTCCTGGGCGGCATCGGCGCGGCGCTCACGCTCGGCACGCGCGGCGGCGGCAGTCTCCTCGCGCTGCTCATCCTTCCGCTGTACGTGCCGGTGCTGATCTTCGGCGCGGGCGCGGCGGACGCGCTGCGCGCGGGCATGTCCGTCTCGCCCAACCTTTCGCTGCTCGGGGCCGGACTGCTGATCGCACTGGTGGGGGCACCGTTCGCGACCGCGGCCGCGGTGCGCATCGCGCTCGACTAGAACATGAACGGCCCCCACGCTCACATGCGTTCGCTGCCCCCCGAGGGGGCGCGGTCGGTCGCTTGGGACGGCCCGGCGCGACCGACATGAACCTCTACTTCTTCTCGTCGCCGGCCACGTTCTACCCTCTAGCGGGTCGGCTCGCGCCGTGGTTCGCCGCGGCCGCCGCGATCTGCGCGATCGCGGGCCTTTGGATCGGTTTCGGGATCGCCCCCACCGACTTCCAGCAGGGCGAGGCGTACCGCATCATCTTCATCCACGTGCCGTCGGCCTGGATGTCGATGTTCATCTACCTCGTGATGGCGTTCTGGAGCATCATCGCCCTGAGCTTCAATACGCGACTGTCGGCCATGATGGCGCAGTCGCTCGCGCCCACCGGCGCGTGGATGACCTTCATTGCATTGTGGACGGGCGCGCTGTGGGGACGTCCCACGTGGGGCACCTACTGGGCGTGGGATGCGCGCATGACGTCGGAGCTTATCCTCCTCTTCCTCTACTTCGGCGTGATCGCGCTGCGCAACGCCATCGACGACCCGCGCCGCGCCGATCGCGCGTGCGGCGTCCTCACCATCGTGGGCGCGGTCAACATCCCGATCATCTATTTCTCGGTGCAATGGTGGAACACGCTGCACCAGGGCGCCTCGGTGAGCCTTACGGCCGCGCCCAAGATGGCGACGATCATGCTGACCGGCATGCTGGTCATGTCGTTCGCCGCGTGGTTCTACGCGATCGCCGCGGCGCTGTGGCGCGTGCGTGCGATCATCCTCGAGCGCGAGCGCGGCGCCGCATGGATCGACAACCTCGGGCCGGCACGGGCATGAGCATCGCGGGGAGCACGAACCGGTGAGCGAGTTCCTCGCAATGGGCGGCTACGCCTTCTACGTCTGGGGATCCTACGGCGTGGCGGCGCTTGCCATCGCCATCGAAGTGATCGGCGTGCGCGCGCGCCTGCGCGCGGCGAAGAAGCAGGCAGCAGCAGGAGCTACACCATGAAAGCACGGCATCGTCGTTTCGCGTGGATCGGAGTGGGCGTCGTCATCCTTGGCGCCGCCGTCGCGCTGGTCCTCAACACGTTCCAGTCGAACCTCGTGTTCTTCTTCACGCCGTCGCAGGTCGCGGCCAAGGAAGCGCCGCACGGCCGCCCGTTCCGCATCGGCGGGCTGGTCGAGTCGGGCAGCGTCAAGCGCATTCCCAACTCGGTGGACGTGAGCTTCGTCGTGACCGACACCGTGCAGCGCGTACCGGTCGTGTACAGCGGCCTGCTCCCCGATCTCTTCAAGGAGGGCAAGGGCGTGGTCGCGCAGGGATCGCTCGCGCCCGACGGCACGTTCAAGGCCACCGAAGTTCTCGCCAAGCACGACGAGAACTACATGCCGCCCGAGGCAGGCGCGGCGCTCGAAGCGGCGCAGAAGCACAAATCGATCGACATGCCTTCGCTCAAGGAGGGCAAGCCATGATTCCCGAACTCGGCCACTTCGCACTCATCCTCGCGCTGCTCGTAGCACTTGCGCAGGGCACGCTGCCGCTATGGGGCGCGTATCGCCGCGACCCCGCACTGATGGCGCTGGCCAAGCCCGCGGCCCGCGCCCAGTTTGTCCTGGTGACCCTCGCGTTCGGATGCCTCGCCTGGGGCTTCGCGACGAGCGACTTCTCGGTCGAGCTCGTCGCGCAGCACTCCAACACGCAGCTTCCGCTCGCCTACCGCATCGCCGCGACGTGGGGCTCGCACGAAGGATCGCTGTTGCTGTGGGTGGTGATGCTCACGAGCTGGGCGTACGTCGTGACGCTGCGCTCGAAGAACCTGCCGGCCGCGATGCTCGCACGCGTGCTCGCCGTGATGGGGCTCATCAGCGTCGGCTTCCTGCTCTTCATGCTGTTCACGAGCAATCCATTCCTGCGCCTCGTGCCCGCGGCACCGGAAGGACGCGACCTCAATCCGCTGCTGCAGGACCCGGGAATGGTCATCCATCCGCCGATGCTCTACATGGGCTACGTCGGATTCTCGGTGGCGTTCGCGTTCTCGCTCGCCGCGTTGCTGGCCGGCAAGCTCGACGCGACGTGGGCCCGCTGGTCGCGTCCGTGGACGCTCGCGGCATGGTCGTTCCTCACCATCGGCATCGCACTCGGCAGCTGGTGGGCGTACTACGAGCTGGGATGGGGCGGCTGGTGGTTCTGGGATCCGGTCGAGAACGCCTCGTTCATGCCGTGGCTCGTCGGCACCGCGCTCGTGCACTCGCTCGCGGTCACCGAGAAGCGCGGCACGTTCAGGAACTGGACGGTCCTGTTGGCCATCGTCGCGTTCTCGCTCTCGCTGCTCGGCACGTTCCTCGTGCGCTCGGGCGTACTGACGTCGGTGCACGCGTTTGCCACCGATCCCACGCGCGGCGTGTTCATCCTCGTGTTCCTCGCCATCGTGGTGGGCGGCTCGCTCACGCTGTACGCGTTGCGCGCGACGGCGGTGGGCGGCGGCGCGGGCTTCGCGCCGGTCTCGCGCGAGTCGCTCCTGCTCGCCAACAACATCCTTCTCGTCGTCGCGTGCGCGAGCGTGCTGCTCGGCACGCTCTATCCGCTGGTGATCGACGCGCTCGGCGCCGGCAAGATCTCGGTGGGCCCTCCCTACTTCGACGCCGTTTTCTTCGCGCTCACGGCGCCGCTCGTGTTCCTGCTCGCCATCGGCCCCGTCGCAAGCTGGCGCAAGGCCGAGCTTCCGGACCTGTGGACGCGCCTGCGCTGGGCGCTGGCGGTGGCCATTGTCACGGCGGGCGTGCTGCCTTACGTGATGGGCAGCTGGAAGCCCCTGGTCGCAGTGGGCATTTTCCTCGCGGCGTGGGTCGCCGCGGGCACGGTCTCGCTCGTCATCCTGCGCCTGCGGGTCTCGCACTGGCGCAGCAATTCCGCGGCATGGTACGGGATGGTGCTCGCGCATCTCGGCGTCGCGGTGTTCATCGTCGGCGTGACGCTCGTGAAGGGCTACGGCATCGAGCAGAACGCGACCATGGACAAGGGCCAGACCGTTCGCGTGGAGGGATACGACTTCACGTTCGGAGGCGTCGTGCCGGTCAACGGACCCAACTACTCCGGCGTCGCCGCGATCATCGAGATGCGCAAGGACGGCAAGCTCCTGGACACGCTGCGCCCCGAGAAGCGCATCTACAACGCGAGCGGCATGCCCATGACGGAGGCGGCCATCGACGCCGGCATGTTCGGCGATCGCTATGTCTCGCTCGGCGAACCGGTGACCGACAAGGGCGCCGAGGGCGCGTGGGCCGTGCGGCTCTACATCAAGCCTTTCGTCGACTGGATCTGGCTCGGATGCTTCCTGATGGCATTGGGCGGTTTCGTGGCGATGAGCGACCGCCGCTACCGCATCGCGGTGCGCCAGAAGATTGCCGCCGCCATGGGCGCCCCAGCGTAATCGACCATGAAATCGCTCCGTCTCCTCATCCCGCTCGCTGTCTTCGTCATCATCGTCGCCTTCCTGTGGGCGGGCCTCGGGCGCGATCCTCGCGAAGTGCCGTCGCCGCTGATCGACAAGCCCGCGCCCGCGTTCGAGCTCGTGCAGCTGCATGCGCCGGACAAGAAGCTCGGCACGGCCGACATGAAGGGCCAGGTGTGGCTCCTCAACGTGTGGGCCTCGTGGTGCGTGTCGTGCCGGGTGGAACATCCCCTGCTCGTGGAGCTCGCGAAGAGCAACGTGGTCCCGGTGATCGGCCTCAACTACAAGGACAAGAATGCCGCCGGCATCGCCTGGCTGCAGCAGAACGGCGATCCGTACAAGCTGTCGGTGGTCGACGCCGACGGGCGCGTGGGCATCGACTGGGGGGTGTACGGGGTGCCCGAGACTTTCGTCGTCGACAAGAACGGCGTGATCCGCTACAAGCAGATCGGACCGCTCACGGTCGAGGCGCTGCAGCAGAAGATCCTGCCGCTCGTGCGCGAGCTGCAGAAGGCATGAGCCGATGAAGTCACTCGTCGTTTCGCTTCTTCTGGTCGCGTGCACCGCCTGGGCCGCCGCCGACCCCGCGCTCGATGCACGCTTGAAGAAGCTCGAGGAGGAGCTTCGCTGCCTCGTCTGCCAGAACCAGTCGCTCGCGGACTCCAGCGCGCCGCTCGCGGAGGACCTGCGCCGCGAGGTGCGCACGCTCGCCGCGCAAGGCAAGGACGACGAGCAGATCAAGGAGTTCCTGGTCGCACGCTACGGCGACTTCGTGCTCTACGACCCGCCGGTCAAGCGCATCACGTGGCTCCTGTGGTTTGGGCCTTTCGCGCTGCTCGCGCTGGGCGCGGGCATCTGGTTCGCGATCACGCGGCGGCGCAGGAGCAAGGACGACGACGATGCGCCCCTGCCGCCCTCGGGTGTCGACAAGGCGCGCGAGTTGCTCGACAGCCCGCTGGATTGAGCCCAGCTTGCCGGCTTGTATTCGCAGATCGGGCTTCAGCCCGGCCCGCAGGCCGATTCTGTAGAGCGACCCATGTCGATCTACGCCCTCAAGCCGCGTTTCCAGGCGCTCTTGCGGCCCATCACTGCCGCGCTCGCGCGTGCTGGCGGCACCGCCAACCAGGTCACCCTTGCCGCGTGCGTGGTATCGCTCGCGGTCGCGGGCTTCGTCGCCTGGAACGCCGATGCGCGATGGCCGTTCCTGCTCGTTCCCGCGTGGATGTTCCTTCGCATGGCCTTCAATGCGATCGACGGGATGCTCGCGCGCGAGTTCGGACAGAAGAGCCGCCTGGGCGCCTACCTCAACGAGCTCACCGACGTCGTGTCCGACGCCGTGCTGTACCTGCCCTTCGCGCTGGTGGCGCCGTTCTCGACTTGGTCGGTCGGGGCGGTGGTGCTGCTCGCGGCAATCTCCGAGTACGCGGGCGTGCTGGGCCTCATGGTCGGCGCCTCGCGCCGCTATGACGGCCCCATGGGCAAGAGTGATCGCGCGTTCGTGTTCGGGGCGCTCGGCCTTTGGATCGGGCTCGTGCCCGCGCTGCCCGGGTGGACGCAGTACCTGATGATCGCGGTCGCCCTCGCGCTCGTCGCCACCATCGTCAATCGCGTCCGGCACGGGCTTCGCGAAGCGAAGTAAGCTTCCCCCCATGAACGACACGGCCGACTTCGCCCGGCTTGCCCGGCCGGTGCACGAGCGCACGTTCCGCACGCACGACGGCGCCGACCTCTTCTACCGCCACTGGCCAGCACAGGGCGCCAAGGCGCGCGGGGCCATCGTGCTCTTCCATCGCGGCCACGAACACTCGGGCCGCATGGCGCATTTGATCGACGAGCTCGACCTGCCCGAGTTCGACTTCTTCGCATGGGACGCGCGCGGCCACGGTCGCTCGCCCGGACCGCGCGGCGACGCGCCGGACATCGCCGATCTCGTCCGCGACGTGCAGACGTTCGCCGATCACATCTGCACGACGCACTCCTTCGCGATGGAGGACCTGGCCATGGTCGCGCAAAGCGTGGGCGCCGTGCTGGTGGCCGCGTGGGTGCACGACTACGC
>CAZIZD010000241.1:0-7125 GCA_964543615.1 uncultured Alcaligenaceae bacterium
TCTTCCGCATCATCACCGACCGCCGGCTGCGCGAACGCCGGTCCCGGGACGAGATCTACACCGAGATCGAGCACCACAAGGTGATCATGCATCACCGCCACAAGCCCCCGCCGGGCCACCCGCCCCGGGGCGTGGAACCGGAAGGAGCCGACCATGACTAGGCGACTTGCGACGCTCTCGATCGCCCTCGCGCTAGCGGGTTGCGCGGTGACGCAACCCGTGCCGCCCAAGCTCGACCTGCCGCCCGGGCAGGCGAACGCCGCGCAGAACCAGCTCCTCGAGCGCTGGTGGACCGCGTTCAACGACCCGGTGCTCACGGCGCTGGTGGACGAAGCCTTCGCCAACAACCTCGACCTCAAGCAGGCGCTCGCGCGCATCGAGGCCGCGCGTGCGCAGGTGCTCAACGCGCAGTCGTACCTCTATCCGTCGGTGAACCTGAACGGCAACGGCGGTCGCTCGCGTATCTCCGGCAACACCTCGCCGCCGCTGCCGCCCGGCTCGCAGCTCACGAGCAACGACTTCGGCGTGTCGTTGCAGGCGAGCTACGAGCTCGACGTGTGGGGCAAGTATCGCTCGGGGTCACTCGCCGCGCAGAACGACCTCGTGGCATCGCGCTACTACATGGAGGTGGTGCGCATCACGGTCGCCGGCGACGTGGCCGCGGCGTACTTCCGCATGCGCGCCGCCGACGCCGAGCTCGCGGTCCTGCAGGACACCCTCAAGCTTCGCACCGAGACCGTCCGGCTGCAGCGCGACCGCTTCGAGTTCGGCGTCATCGGCGAATACGACCTGCGCATCGCCGAAGCCGAACGCTCTGCCGTGGTCGCCGACATCGCCCGCACCGGGCAAGGCATCGCGCAGTACGAGGCGGCGATCGCCACGCTGGTGGGCCGCTCGCCGCGCGCGGTGTTCACGCCCGAGGTCGCGCGCGGCGCCTCGATCGAGGACGCAACCAGCGTGCCGCAGCTGCCGGCGGGCTTGCCGTCGGGTCTCATCGAGCGCCGTCCCGACATCCGTCGCAACGAAGCGCTGCTGGCGGCGTCGGAGCTCCGCATCCAGGAGGCGCGCGCGAACTACTTCCCGTCGCTCTCCCTCACCGGGGCCTATGGTGTCGAGTCGGCCGCGCTGTCGAGCCTCTTCTCGCCCGGCGCCGTTCTCTGGAACATCGGCCTCGGCCTCGTCCAGCCCCTCATCGGCCTCAAGGCGATCGAGGCGCAGGTCGAACTCGCCACGGCCCGCCGCGACGACGTGACGGCGCAATACGCGCAAACGGTGCAGAACGCCTTCCGCGAAGTGCACGACGCGCTGGTCGCCCACCGCGCGGCGCGCGACGTGCTCGCCGCGGAGACGGACCGCCGCAACCAGGTCGCCAAGGCCTACGAAGTGGCGGTGCTGCGTTACGACGCGGGCCGCACGTCGTTCCTCGAGGTGATCGATGCGCAGCGGCAGCTCCTCGCCGCCGACACCTTGCGCATCGCCGCGGCGCGCGACGCGAAGCTGTCGATCGTCGACTTCGCGAAGTCGCTCGGCGGTGGCTGGAGCCCGGAGCAGTTCGCCTCCTCGCGTTGATCCGGCGCTGATGCCGGCGCCGACACCGGCGCCGACATCAGCGCTGCTAGAATGCCCTCCCCCGCCGCCCTCCCCACGAGGGCGGCCGCATAAAACCAAGGAGGAGGACGCATGAACCGATTTGCCACCGCGCTGGCCGCGCTCGCGTTCGCGGGCGTCGCGTTCGCGCAGCAGCCCCCCATCAAGATCGCCGGCATCGTGGAGCTGTCCGGCACCGGCGCCACGTCGGGCACCAACTTCGACAACGGCGTGAAGCTCGCGGTCAAGGAGATCAACGCTGCCGGCGGCATCCTCGGCCGCAAGGTCGAGTACTCGAGCGCCGATACGCAGTCGAATCCGCAGATCGCCAAGGCGCTCGCGCAGAAGGCGGTGGACGACAAGGTCTACGTCGTGATGGGACCGGTCTTCTCGGGCTCGATCATCGTCAGCATGGCGGAAACGCGCAAGGCCGAGATCCCCAACTTCACCGGCGGCGAGGCGGCCAACATCACGCAGCAGGGCAACCCGTACATCTTCCGCACTTCGTTCACGCAGACGACCGCGATGCCCAAGGTCGCGAAGTACCTCGCCAACGATCTCAAGGCGAAGAACGTCGCCATCATCTGGGTCAACAACGACTTCGGCAAGGGCGGGCGCGACACCATGATGAAGGAGCTCGAGAAGCTCGGCGTCAAGGTCGCGGCCGACATCTCGACCGACCCCGGCCAGGTCGATTTCTCCGGTGCCGTGCTGAAGGCCAAGCAGTCCAACGCCGACGCGCTCTTCGCCTACACCAACGAAGAGGAATCCGCGCGTCTGCTGCGCGAGCTGCGCAAGCAAGGCTACGACAAGCCGGTCGTGGGCGAGACCACGCTCACCGGCCAGAAGGTGATCGAGCTCGCGGGCGAGGCGGCCAACGGCGCCGTCGCGCACGTCGGTCTCACGGCGGATGCGCCGCAGCCGCAGATCAAGGCCTTCGACCAGAAGTACCAGGCCGAGTACAAGAGCAAGGGCGACCACAACGCGCTCAAGGGCTACAGCGCGGTCTACTTCGTGAAGGTGCTGACCGAGAAGCTCGGCAAGGTCGACTCCAAGGCGTTCGCCCAGGCGATGAAGGGCGCCAAGTTCACGATCAAGGACAACCCGGGCGTGCTGCTCGACGTCACGTTCGACAACAACGGCGACCTCGACCGCGAGAGCTTCATGACCAAGGTCGTGAACGGGAAGCAGGAAGTGGTCGGCACGCTGCCCCCCGCTTCGGCGAAATAGTGTCGTGACCGCGGCCAGCCCGCACCAGTTCGGCATCGCCGGCCTCCTCGGCTGGCCCGTCGCGCACTCGCGCTCGCCGGTGATCCACAATCACTGGCTCGCGCAGTTCGGCATTCCCGGGCGGTACGTGCTGTTCCCCGTGCCGCCCGAGAAGCTCGAAGCCGCGGTGCGCGGCATCCAGGTGCTGGGCCTGCGCGGCTGCAACGTCACGACCCCGCACAAGCAGGCGATCTTTCCCCTGCTCGACCGCGTGGACGATCTCGCGCGCCGCATCGGCGCGGTGCAGACCGTCGTGGTCGAGAAGGACGGCTCGCTCACCGGCTTCAACAACGACGGCAACGGCTTCATCCAGAGCCTCAAGGACGCGAAGCCCGACTGGCGCCCCGACAGCGGTCCGATCCTCGTGCTCGGCGCCGGCGGCGCGTCGCGTGCGGTCGTCGCGAGCCTCGCGGCGCAGGGCGCGAAGGAAATCCGCCTTGCGAACCGCAGCATCGACAAGGCGCAGGAGATCGCCGTGGCGGTGGGTGCGGCGGTGAAGGTCGTGCCGTGGGAACAGCGCGAGGATGCGCTCGACGGAGTTGCAATGGTCGCGAATGCGACGAGCGCGGGCTCGGCGGGCAAGCCGCCGCTCGACATCGCGCTCGACCGGCTGCCGAAGCATGCGATCGCGGGCGACCTTATCTACGTCCCGCCCGAGACGCCGTTCCTCGCCGCGGCGCGCGCGCGCGGCAACGTGACGGTGAACGGCCTGGGCTTGCTGCTCAACCAGGCGCGCCCCGCCTTCAACGCGTGGTTCGGCGTGATGCCCGAGATCACGCCGGAACTGCTGCAAGCCATCGCGAAGACGTTTTGACCGTCGCGGATCTCCTGCTCGAGCCGAAGGTGGACAGCCACCTCCACGTGCTCGATCCGCAGCGCTTTCCGTACCGCCCCGACACGCATTACGCCCCCGCGGGGCAGGAGCTCGGCACGCCGGCGCAGCTCCTCGAGATGATGGAGACGTACGGCACGCGGCACGCGCTCCTCGTCGGGCCCAACTCCGGTTACGGGCTCGACAACCGGTGCCTTCTCGACACCATCGCGCGCGGGGGTGACCGCTTCAAGGGCATTGCGGTCGTGCGCAACGACATCGGATACGACGAGCTGGTCGCGCTGAAGTCCGCCGGCGTGATCGGCGTTGCGTGGAACGTCACGTTCTACGGCGTCGATCACTACAAGGACGCGGCGCCGCTCGTCGACATGCTCGCGGACCTCGGCATGTTCGTCGACATCCAGGTCGAGCACGACCAGATGCTCGCCTTCATGCCGCTTTTCGCGAAGTCGGACGTCCGCATCCTCGTCGATCACGCGGGACGCCCCACGGTCGCGGAGGGCGTCGGTCAGGCAGGATTCCGCGCGCTGCTCGATCTCGCGGCGACCCGGCGCGCGTACGTCAAGCTCTCGGGCCTCGTGAAGTACTCGCGCGAGCCCTCACCCCATGACGACGTGCGGCCGTTCCTCGATGCGCTGGTTGGCGCGTACGGCCTCGATCACTGCCTGTGGGCCTCGGACTGGCCCTACCTGCGCGCACCCGCACGCGTCGACTACGGCGTGCAGCTGCGCGTTGCGCAAAGGCTCTTCCCGGATGCGCGCGAGCGACGCGCCTTCATGTACGACAACGCGAGGCGGCTCTTCGGATTCGAGCCCGGCATCGCGCTGCGCTAGTGCGCGGCCACCGTGAGGTACCGCTCGAGCGTGGCCTCGTCGCGCGCGAGCTCCTCGCTCGGCGCGGCGTGCACCACCGTGCCGCGTTCGAGGATGACGGCCTTGTCGGTGATCTCGAGCACGCGCGCGGGATTCTGCTCGACCAGGATGGCGGACATGCCCTCGTCGCGCACGAGCGCGGTGATCACGTGCAGCAGCTCCTCGACGATCAGCGGCGCGAGACCCTCGAGGGGCTCGTCGAGCAGCAGCAGCTTGGGATTGAGGACCAGCGCGCGCCCGATGGCGAGCATCTGCTGCTCGCCGCCCGACAATTGCGTGCCGAGGTTGCGCTTCCGCTGCCCCAGCCGCGGAAAGAGGTCGAACACGCGCGCCGGCGTCCAGGCGCCCGCGCGCGCGATGGCGGTGAGATTCTCCTCGACCGTGAGCGACTTCCAGATGTTGCGTTCCTGCGGGACCCAGCCCAGTCCCGCGGCCGCGCGCTGGTCAGCGCGCAGTGACGTGAGGTCGCGGCCGTCGAGCTCGATCGTGCCGGCGCGGCGCCGCGTGACACCTACCAGCGATGCGAGCAGCGTCGTCTTGCCGGTGCCGTTGCGGCCCAGGAGCGCGAGCGATTGTCCCGGCGCGAGATCGAGATCGATGCCGTCGATGACGACGCTCTCGCCGTAGCCTGCCCGCAGCCCGCGCACCGCAAGCAGGCTAGACACGTTCCGCCTCGCCCAGGTACGCCGCCTTCACGCGCGGATCGCGCGCGATCTCGTCCGCCGGCCCGTCGGCGAGCACGGTCCCGTCGACCAGCACCGTGATGCGCTTGGCGAAGCGAAAGACGAGATCCATGTCGTGCTCGATCAGCAGCACGCTCACGTCCGCGGGCAGGGCTGCGAGCGTGTCGAAGATCTCCGTCGACTCGCCGGTCGGCACGCCGGCGGCCGGCTCGTCGAGCAGCAGAACGCGCGGCTTGCATGCGCAGGCCAGTGCGATCTCGAGCAGGCGCTGGCGGCCGTACGGCAGCGTGGACGTGCGCTCGTGCATGACGCCCGCGAGCCTGAACTGCGTGAGCACCTCCACCACTTGGTCGAGCACGGCCCCTTTGCTGCCAGGCGGGCGCCACCAGTCGGACCCCGTGCCGAGGCGCTCGGACACTGCGAGGCCGATCGTCTCGAGCGGCGTGAGATCGCCGAACAGCTGGTTGATCTGGAACGTGCGAGCGATGCCGCGCCGCGCCCGGGCAAAGGGCTCGAGCGCGGTGATGTCCTCGCCGTGGAGCAGGATGCGGCCGCGGCTCGGACGCAGGTTGCCGGTGAGCAGGTTGACGAACGTCGTCTTGCCGGCGCCATTGGGGCCGATCAGCGCGTGGCGCGCGCCCTGCGCGATCAACAGCGAAACATCATTGGTCGCGACGATGCCGCCGAAGTTGCGGCACAGCCCGACGGTCTCGAGTGCGGCGGTCATCGTGGCAACGAGTGGCCGCCGATGCGATCGGAGAGGCGGCGCAACGGTTCCATCCACCGGCCCATGCGCTCGCGCCCGACGAGGACGATGATCACCAGCACGAGGCCGAGCCAGAACTGCCAGTACTGCGGCGTGAGGTTGGCGAGCCAGTCCTGCATGAGCTTGAACACGATCGCGCCGATCAGGCCGCCGTACAGATAGCCCACGCCGCCGATGATCAGCACGAGCAGCAGATCGGCTGAGCGGTCGAACGAGAACACGTCGAGCGACGTGAACGCGGTGGTCTGCGTGAGCAACGCGCCCGCGACGCCCGCATAGAACGCCGCGACCGTGTAGATGGCAACGAGGCGGCGGTCGACCGGAATGCCGATCGCCGCCGCGCGCACGGCGTTACCCTTGATCGAGCGCAGCGAGAGCCCGAACGGCGAGTGCACGATGCGCCGCGCGACCAGGAACATGACGAACAGCACGACGAGGCTGTAGACGTACGCGGTGTGCCCGAAGAGATCGAAGCGGAACATGCCGAGCACCGGCGCCATGGTGATGCCCTGCAGGCCGTCGGCGCCGCCGGTGAGCTCCGAGTAGCGGTTCGCGATCTCGCGCAGCATCAGCGCCACGCCGAGCGTGACCATGAGCCGCGTGAGGTCCGACCCGCGCAGCACGAGGAAGCTCGTCGCGAATCCGAGCAGCGCCGCCGCGAGCCCTGCGAGCACCAGCGCGAGCACGGGCTCCGTCACCAGCGCGTGCTTGGCCATCAATCCTGCCGCGTAGCCGCCGAAGCCGAAGAAGGCCGCGTGGCCGAGCGAGATGATGCCGGCGTATCCCAGGATGAGATCGAGCGAGAGCGCGAAGAGCGCGAGGATCGCGATCTCGGTGAGGATCAAGTGCTTGTTGGGGAGGAGCCAGATTGCGGCGACCGCGACGAGCCAGAACGCGATCTCGAACGGCTTCCAGCGCGAGGGGCGCGCAAGGCGCTGCGCGACTTCGGCGGCGACGCTGGTCGTGTTCATGGCGCTATTTCGCCGTCGGATTTTATAATATTGATTGCGGCAGCAAGATCAACAACACGATCATGATCGTGTAGATCACGAAGCACCCCATATAATTAAAAAAAAAAGCGGGGCGGAGCTGCTTCACGTTGTATGTGTGGAAGTA
>CAZIZD010000242.1:0-7118 GCA_964543615.1 uncultured Alcaligenaceae bacterium
GGCAATGCGCGTGCAGGACACGCGTTGTTTGCGTGGCCGTTACCGGCGGCCGCCGCCGGGCCGCCCCAAGGCGGCCGCCTGACTCACATCGGATGCAAAAGGCGCAACACAGGCGCCACGTCATCCACCGACGCCTCGGACGCCTTTTGCATACGCCTAAAACTTTCCGTGGCAATGCTTGTACTTCTTGCCCGAGCCGCACGGGCACGGATCGTTGCGCCCGACCTTCTCCCCCGCGCGCGTGAACGGCGGCGCCGTGGCCACGGCAATGCCGCCGCCGTCGTCAGGAGGCGCGGCAAGGGCCTCGTCGTAGCCCGCGTGCTGGTACTGCACGTTGGAGACGCTTTCCTTCTCCTCCACCGCCTGCAGGTCGTCCTCGCTGCGCAGCTGCACCGTGAGGACGAGCTTCACCACGTCCTGCTTGATGCGGTCGAGCATGTCCGAGAAGAGCTCGAACGCCTCGCGCTTGTACTCCTGCTTTGGATTCTTCTGCGCATAGCCGCGCAGGTGGATGCCCTGGCGCAGGTGATCGAGCGACGACAGATGTTCGCGCCAGTGCTGGTCGAGTATCTGCAGCATGAGGCTGCGCTCGATCTGGCGCATGAGCTCGTGGCCGTAACGTTGCTCACGGTCCTTCCATGCCTGGATCGCGAGCTCGCCCAGGCGCTCGCGCACCGTCTCGTCCGTGATCTCGCTGTCGGACTTGAGCCAGTCGGCAATGGGCGCCTGCAGCTGGTAGTCCGCGGCCAGCGTGGTCGTGAGGCCGCTCACGTCCCACTGCTCTTCCATGGACTCGGGCGGGACGAACAGCTTGGCGGTGTCCTCGATCTGGCCGCGGATCATGTTGCGCACGGTCTCGGCCACGTCGCTGCTCTCGAGGAGCTCGTTGCGCTGCTGGTAGATCACGCGGCGCTGGTCGTTGGCGACGTCGTCGTACTCGAGGAGCTGCTTTCTGATGTCGAAGTTGCGCGACTCGACGCGGTTCTGCGCCTTGGCGATGGAGCGGTTGACGATGGGATGCTCGATGGGCTCGCCGTCGGGCATCTTGAGCTTCTGCATGATGACGCCGAGGCGCTCGCCGCCGAAGATGCGCAGCAGCGGATCCTCGAGCGAGAGATAGAAGCGCGACGAGCCGGGATCGCCCTGCCGGCCCGCGCGACCGCGCAGCTGGTTGTCGATGCGCCGCGACTCGTGGCGCTCGGTGCCGATGATGTGCAGCCCGCCGGCCTTGACCACTGCGTCGTGGAGCACCTGCCAGTCGGCGCGCAGCCTGCCGATCTCACGCTCCTTCTCCTCGGGCGTGAGCGACTCGTCGTCGCGGACCTTGAGGATGGTGGGCTCGATCTGCCCGCCGAGCACGATGTCGGTGCCGCGGCCCGCCATGTTGGTGGCGATGGTGATCGACTTGGCCTTGCCCGCCTGCGCGACGATCTCGGCCTCGCGCGCGTGCTGCTTCGCGTTCAGCACCTGGTGCGCCAGCTTCTCCTTCTGTAGATAGCCCGACAGGAGCTCGGAGCTCTCGATCGATGTTGTGCCGACCAGCACGGGCTGACCGCGCGCGTAGCAATCCTTGATGTCGGTGAGGATCGCGTCGACCTTCTCCTGGAACGTGCGGAAGACGAGGTCGTTCTCGTCCTTGCGGACCATCGTGAGATTGGTCGGGATCACGACCGTCTCGAGGTGGTAGATCTGCTGGAACTCGAAGGCCTCGGTGTCCGCCGTGCCCGTCATGCCGGCGAGCTTGCCGTACATGCGGAAGTAGTTCTGGAAGGTGATCGACGCGAGCGTCTGGTTCTCGTTCTGGATCTGCACGCCTTCCTTCGCCTCGACCGCCTGGTGCAGGCCGTCCGACCAGCGGCGTCCCGACATGAGGCGCCCCGTGAACTCGTCGACGATCACCACCTCGCCGTTCTGCACCACGTAGTGCTGGTCGCGGTGATACAGCGCATGGGCGCGCAGCGCGGCCATGAGGTGATGCATGAGCGAGATGTTGAGGGTGTCGTAGAGTCCCGAACCGGCGGGAATGAGCCCGGCCTGGCCGAGGATCGACTCGACGTGCTCGTGGCCTTCTTCCGACAGCAGCACCTGATGCGCCTTCTCGTCGACCCAGTAGTCGCCGGGCCCCTTCTCATCCGTCTGGCGCGAGAGCCTGGGCGCGATCTCGTTCAGGCGGTAGTACATCTCGATGTTGTCGTCTGCCTGTCCCGAGATGATGAGCGGCGTGCGCGCCTCGTCGATCAGGATGGAGTCGACCTCGTCGACGATCGCGTAGTTGAGTCCGCGCTGCACCCGCTCGGTGGCCGCAAACACCATGTTGTCGCGCAGGTAGTCGAAACCGAACTCGTTGTTGGTGCCGTAGGTGATGTCGGAGCCGTACGCAGCCTGCTTCTCCGCGTGGCTCATCTGCGAGAGGTTGACGCCCACGGTCATGCCGAGGAAGCGGAAGATGCGCCCCATCCAGTCGGCGTCGCGCTGGGCGAGGTAGTCGTTGACCGTGACGACGTGCACGCCCTTGCCCGCCAGCGCGTTGAGGTACGCGGGTAGCGTGGCAACGAGCGTCTTGCCTTCGCCCGTCCGCATCTCGGCGATCTTGCCGTTGTGCAGCGCCATGCCGCCGATGAGCTGCACGTCGAAGTGGCGCATCGCCAGTGTGCGCTTGCCGGCCTCGCGGACAACGGCGAAGGCTTCCGGCAGGACGTCGTCGAGCGACGCGCCGCCTTCGACGCGCGCCCTGAGCTCGCCGGTCTTGCCGCGCAGCTCGTCGTCCGACAGCTTGGAGATGGCCGGCTCGAGCGCATTGATCTTCTGCACCGACTGCGCGTACTGCTTCAAGAGGCGCTCGTTGCGGCTGCCGAAGATGCGGGTGAGGATGTTGGAGATCATGAAGGGACCGTTGCGGGACGAAGGGCGGCCCGTGCCGCCGTTACGTTAAGCCGGCGAGCCAAAAAAACAAGGGGTGAGGACCACATCAGTTGGGTGTCCTCACCCCGGGATTCGCGTGGGGCCGCATCGCCCCGGCAGTTGCGTTAATGGCCGTGCTGTCAGTTCAAGCTCGACGTCTGCAGGAATCGCGCGGGGTTCTGCGGGACACCGTTCAGGCGTACTTCGAAATGCAGGTGCGGACCCGTCGACCGGCCCGTCGAACCGACCGTCGCGATCCGCTGGCCGCGCACCACGAGGTCGCCTTCCTTCACGAACATCATCGACGTGTGCGCGTAACGCGACACGAGCCCGTTGCCGTGGTCGATCTCGATCATTTTACCATAGGCGGGGTGGTACTCCGCGACGATCACCTTGCCGCTCGCAGTGGCGACGATGGGCGTGCCGGCCTCGGCCGGGAAGTCGATGCCCTCGTGCATCGACTGCTGGCCAGAGAATGGATCGATGCGATAGCCGAAGTTGCTGGAGTACCAGCCTTCGAGGATCGGGAAGAGCGTGGGAAGGAACTTGCGGTTGGCGGAGTCGTGGACGAGGAGCGCCTCGAGCACCGAGAACTGGTCGCCGCGGACGTTCATCTGCTTGCCCAGGTCCTGCACCAGCGTACCCAGCTCGTTCACGGTCAGACTGCGCTGCGGGAAGGACGTGGACGGGGCGCCGCCGCGGGCCGGCGCCGACGGCAGCTCCTGCGGGGAAAGTCCCGCCGTGCGCGCGAGGCGGTCGCCGATGTTCTCGAGGCGCAGCATCTGCGCCTGCAGTTCGCCCAGGCGCATGGCCATGGCGTTCATGTGCCCCTGGATGCGCTCCTGATTGCGCGCGGCTTCCTCCCGCTGGTCGGCGAGCACGATCGCCGAGATCCACGGGTGCTGCATCGCCGCCGCCCACTTCAGGGTGACGAAGTTGAACGCGAACGTGAAGGCGAGGAACACGACGAGCAGCGCGGCCCCGCCGAGGGTCCAATGACGCCAGTCGAGCGTGATCGTGTGCGCTTTGGCATTTGCGCCGGCGACCAGGATGATGTTCACTTGTTGCGCCTCCCCCAGACATCCACATCGCCGACGCACGTTCGCCGACGCGCGTGGTCAAACCCGTGGTCAAACCCAACTCGCCCAAGCCGCTGTCCCGCATCCTCGCCCTCGACGCCCGGATGGGGGCGTGGCACGAGCGCATGGAGCGGGAATCGCGCGTCACTGCCGCCGTGCGCCGCATGCTGCCGCGGGCGCTGGCCGATCGAGTGCGGGTGGCGGATGCCGGAACCTCGACGCTTCAGTTGTCGGTCCCGGCGGGCGCCGTGGCTGCCGTGGTGCGGCAGCGTTCGCCCGACCTCCTCGCCGGCCTTAGGCGGGAAGGGTGGAACTTTACTGAATTCAGGGTGGTCGTGCAAGTCGGCACGGGTGTGCCGGTCAAGGGAAAAATTGTTGTGAATCAAAAATATAGGATTAATCCGGACCCCTTGCGCGAGCTCGCCCGGGACCTGCCCGCGGGGCCCTTGCGGGACGCCATCGAGCGGCTCGCCCGGCGGGGATAGCCCATGCGCTTCGTCTGGCCCCAGATGTTGTGGTTGGCGGCGCTCCTGCCCCCGCTCCTCGTTGCCGGCTACGTCTGGATGCTGCGCCGGCGCAAGCGGGACGTCGTGCGCTTCGCGAGCCTCGACCTCGTGCGGCCGGCCCTGGGACGCGGACCCGCGATCCGGCGTCATCTCCCGCCGCTCCTGTTCCTGCTCGGGATCGCCATCGCGGCGTTGGGACTCGCCCGTCCGGAGGCGCGGATCACCTTGCCGTCGATGCACCAGACCATCGTCCTCGCGGTGGACGTCTCGCTCAGCATGAGTGCCACGGACGTCGACCCGAGCCGCATCACGGCGGCCCAGGCCGCGGCCAAATCGTTCGTCGAGGCCCTGCCGTCCAACGTGCGTGTGGCGCTCGTCGCGTTCGGCGGCAACGCAGTGGTGGTGCAGCAGCCGACGTCGAATCGCGAGGAGCTCGTCGCGGCGATCGACCGCTTCCAGCTGCAGCGCGGCACCGCGACCGGCAGCGCGCTCTACGCCGCGCTCATGACGCTCAGGCCAGACGCCGGCATCGACCTGTCCGCGCTCGACTTCAAGTGGGAGAACGTGCGCAACCCGCGCGACTCGAGCCAGTATTCGCTGAAGCAGCCGCCCATGAAGGATGCGCCACCGATGCCGCCCGGCTCCTACGACGCCGGCGCGATCGTGCTCATGAGCGACGGGAAGAGCATGATCGGGCCGTCGCCGATCGACGCGGCGCGCGCCGTCGCCGCGCGCGGCGTGCGCGTGTTCACGGTCGGCTTCGGGACGCGCGAGGGCGGATTCGTCAAGGGCGACGGGTGGTCGCTCTACGTACGGCTCGACGAGGAGACGCTGCAGGCCATCGCCGACATCACGAAGGGCACGTACTTCCAGGCGAGCACCGCGGAGGAGCTGACGAAGATCTATCGCGACCTCAACGCGCGCCTCGTGATGGAGCGCAAGGACGTCGAGCTTACGTCGATGTTCGCGGGGGCGGCGGCGTTGTTCCTGCTCCTTTCGGCGGTCCTGTCGCTTTGGTGGTTCGGGCCGACCGGCCGCGGCGCGTGAGGACGGCGCTGCCCGGTGGCCGGGGGGCCGCGCGCCGGGGAGTAACATGGTGGCCCCTCATCGCTGGAGGCAACATGAACATCACCCAAGATCCTGTCAATCCGTCGCGCCGCACCGCGCTCTTCACCATCGGTGCGACTTTCCTCGCCGGCTGCGCTTCGCAACCGGTCACGTCGGCCGAGCCCGAGGCGCTGGTCGAGAGCGCCCGCACGACGCTTTCGAACTTCATCCGCGATCCCGACCAGACCTGGATCCAGGACAACCTCAACCGCTCGCGCGGCATCCTCATCGCGCCGCAGCTCGTGCGCGCCGGATTCATCTTCGGTGGCTCGGGCGGCCGCGGCCTGCTGGTGGCGCGCGACGGTGGCGTCTGGGCCGGTCCCGCGTTCTATAACCTCGCCACGGTCAGCGTGGGCTTTCAGGCCGGCCTCGACGTGTCGGAAGCGATCATCGTCGTCATGACCGACAAGGGGCTCAATTCGCTCCTCGCGAGCACGTTCAAGATGGGCGGCGACGCGAGCATCGCCGCGGGGCCGGTGGGCGCGAGCGCGCGCTCGACCGTGACGGCCGACCTCATCACGTTCACGCGCGCACGCGGCGTATACGGCGGGCTCAACCTCGACGGCACGGTAGTCAACACCAACGTGCCGTGGAACGACGCCTTCTTCGGCAAGAGCAACGTGCTGCCGCCGGACATCCTCATCCGCCGCTCGGTCACGAGCCCCAAGGCTCAGGCGCTGCTCGCGGACGTCCAGAAGGCCGCGAAGTAAGCGGTCTCGCTACACCATCAGCACGAGCCGCTCGAGCACGAAGAAGAGCATCACGCCGACCAGAATGAAGATCGTGAACTTCGCTACCTGCACGATGAACCGCAGGTAGCGACGGTCGCGTTTGAAGAGATAGAAGAGACCGGCGATGACGATCGCGCCGATCGAGAAGAAGAGCAACAGCCGGACGATCAGCACCTAGGGCCCCCCACGCTCGCGGCAACGACAAGCGCGCCGCTGCCTGCCCCGATCAGACCGGCTGGAGCGACCAGCCGTGGAACGCGGCGGGGACTCGCTTGACGTCGTTGAACGTCACGATCTCGAACGCGTCGGAACGCGCGAGCAGCGCGCGGCACAGCTTGTTGTTGAGCGCGTGTCCCGACTTGTACGCGGTGTACTCGCCGATCAGCGGATGACCGAGGAGATAGAGGTCGCCGATCGCGTCGAGCACTTTGTGGCGCACGAACTCGTTGTCGTAGCGCAGGCCTTCCGCGTTGAGCACCTTGAACTCATCGAGCACGACGGCGTTTTGCAGGCTGCCGCCGAGCCCGAGCCCCGCCGCGCGCATGGCCTCGACGTCCTGCATGAAGCCGAACGTGCGGGCGCGCGCGATCTCCTTCGCGTACGAATCATTGGCGAAGTCGACCACGACGTTGCGGTTTTCCGACCCGAAGACCGGATGCGGGAAGTCGATGGTGAAGTCGAGGCGGTAACCGTCGAAGGGGGTGAAGCGCGCCCACTTGTCACCGTCCCTCACCTCGACCGGCGCGGTCACGCGCAGGTAACGCTTGCCCGCGCCCTGTTCCTCGATGCCGACC
>CAZIZD010000243.1:0-7101 GCA_964543615.1 uncultured Alcaligenaceae bacterium
GCTGCAGGCACTGCGCGCAGATCTCCTTCATCATGCACTGCATCGGCGAGTTGATGGATCCGATGGCGACGTGCGCGGGCTTGAGGTACGGCGCGAGCACGCCGTGGCGCGCGCGGCCGACCGCGGCCATCATCTTGTCCGAGCCGATGGCGATGATGCGATCGCAGTCCGCGAATGGGATGGTCTGCGCGCCCAGCGTGCCGCTCGCGTAGGCGGTCATCGCCTGCACGATGTTGCCCGCGAACGTGCGGTCCTGGGGTCGCGAGGGCGCGAAGCCGGGCGCCTCGTCGCAGCACCACACGACGACGTCCGCGGCCGCTTCGATGTCGGCGACCTTGTAGCGGTCGATCATCTTCTTGTAGCCGGCGAAGTACAGGACCTTCGATCCCGCGTTGCGGAACGCCTGGCCGATGGAGAACAGCACCGCGTTGCCCAGTCCTCCGCCAACGAGAACGACAGTCTCGCCCGGCTCGATCTCGGTGGGCGCACCGGTCGGTCCCATCAGCACCACGGGCTCGCCGGGCTTCAGCAAAGCGCAAAGATCGGAGGAGCCGCCCATCTCGAGCACGATGGTCGAGACGAGGCCCTTCTCGCGGTCGACCCACGCGCCGGTGAGCGCGAGCCCTTCCATCACGAGCTTCGTGCCCGCGCGCGTGGGCGCCAGCGCCTCGTAGTTCTGCAGGCGATAGAACTGGCCCGGTGCGAAGCGCCTGGCCGCGGCCGGCGCGTGCACCACCACCTCGACGATGGTGGGCGTGAGCCGCTCGACGCGCTCGACGGTCGCGCGCAGGAGATGATCGAGCGTCGCGAAGAATTGCGCGTCCGATGCCTTCGACGCCGGCGCGACCTTCGCCAGCACGCGCGACACGACCGGGTAGCCCTGCTTCGCGCTCGCCATCGCCTTTACGACGTTGCCGAAGAACGAGGGATGCAGGTCGCCGAAGAAACTCGTGGCGCGGCCGTCGGGGAGGATCTCGGTAAGCACCGCAGGCACCTCGGGCTTCGAAAGTCCGCGCACGACCTTGACCGGGTTGCCCTCCTCGTCCAGCACGCGGAAGTACTTGCCGTCGAGGTGGAAGTGGTCGCCGTCCTCGCGCGCCAGCACGGTGTTGGGTTGCGTGCCCGCCGCGATCAGGATGGTGTGCGCGGGCAGCGTGGCACGGCCGTACTCGTGCCACACGCCGTCGCCGTCGGTCTTCTGCAGGGACACCGAGAGTCCGGTCGCCGCGCCGCGCTCGTCGACTTCGATGGCAAGCGGCGTGACGCCTTCCGCGAAGCGGATGTTCTCCTCCAGCGCCTTCTCGACTTCCTCGTGATTGAGCGTGTAGGAGGGGCTGTCGATCAGCCGCCTGCGATACGCGATGGTCACGCCGCCCCACTCGTGCAGCATCTGCGCGATGCGCACCGGGCGGCCCGCCCGCGCAGCGGCCTCGCGCTCGGCGCGGATGGCGCGCGCGTGATCGAGGAACTCCTGCGCCACGCGGGCCTCCTCGAAGCTCCACGCGGACTCGACGGCGTCACGGCCCTTCTCCGCCACGAGCGTCTCGTAGCGCGCGAGGAACTTCTCCACCTGCACGGGATAGTAGGCGAGCGACTCGGTGGCTGTGTCGATCGCGGTGAGGCCGCCGCCCACCACCACGACCGGCAGGCGGATCTGCATGTTGGCAATGGTGTCGCGCTTGGCCGCACCGGTGAGCTGCAGCGCCATCAGGAAATCGGAGGCGGTGCGCACGCCGTTGGCAAGGCCGTTGGGCAACTCGAGGACGGTGGGCTTGCCGGCGCCCGTCGCGAGTGCCACGTGGTCGAAGCCCAGTCCGAACGCGCCGGCTTCGTCGAGCGTGCCGCCGAAGCGCACGCCGCCATAGAGCGCGAAGCGCGCACGTCGCTCGAGCAGCAGGCGGATCATCTTGAGGAAGTTCTTGTCCCAGCGCACGGTGATGCCGTACTCGGCTACGCCGCCGAAGCCGGCCATCAGCCGGTCGTCGAGCGGCTCGATGAGCGAGGCGACGTCGCGCACCGGCGCGAACGGCACGCGCTCGCCGGCAATCGTGATGCCCGACAGCGCGGGATCGAGCGGCTCGATCTTGAGGCCGTCGATGCCGACGACGGTGTGGCCGTCGTTGAGGAGGTAGTGCGCGAGCGTGAAGCCTGCGGGACCGAGGCCCACGACCAGCACGCGCTTGCCCGACTCGGGCAGCGGCACCGGCTGCTTGAGGTTGAGCGGGTTCCAGCGCGTGAGCAGCGAATAGATCTCGAAGCCCCACGGCAGCGCGAGCACGTCCTTCAGGATGCGCGTCTCGGATTGCGGGATGTCGACGGGATCCTGCTTCTGGTAGATGCACGACTTCATGCAGTCGTTGCAGATCCGGTGGCCGGTCGCCGCGGCCATCGGATTGTCGACGCAGATCACCGCGAGCGCGCCGAGCGCCCAGCCTTCCGCGCGCAGCTTGTGGAACTCGGAGATACGCTCCTCGAGCGGGCATCCGGCGAGCGTCACGTTGAAGGGCGACTTCTTGAAGGGCGCCTCGCCGGGAACGGGCTTCTTCTCAGGGAGGCCGCGTGCGCAGGAGTCCTTGCCCTGCTCGTGGCACCAGATGCAGTAATGCGCCTGGTCGAGGCCGCCCACGAGGTCGGTGCCCGCATCGGTGAGCGCGAAACCGTCGCGCGGGCGCAGCGCGTGATGCGAGTCGAGTTTCAACGAGGGGACGCCATGACGCGTCTCGGACTCGATCGGCACGAGCTTCATGTAATCGAGCTTGCGCGGCGCGCGGAACAGCACGCCGCCGCGATGCGCGGTCTTGCCCCCGGGCGTGTGCGACGCCCACGCGGCGTAGCGGCGCGCGAGGTCGAGTTGTGGCGCGAACGCCGCCTCGTCGGACTGCCAGCGCGTCACGGCCTGCGCGAACCCGAGCTCGGAGAAAGGCGCCTCGAGCGCTTGTTCGAGCGCCGAGCGCAGTGCGGGTCCGTCGAAGGTCGCGGCCTCCTCGGCCTTGTGCGCGTTCATGGCCTTGCGCTGCACGAACTGGCGCTTGACCGCGAAGATGGGCGCGAGCTCGTGGTGCTTCTCCTGCAGGGACCGCACATCCTGCTCGATCCCGAACAGCTCGGCCACGAAGTCCTCGACGTGGGGCGCGACGGCGATGAGGAGATCGGACTCGGCCTTGCGGTCGAGCGACGCGGCTGCGGCCCGCGCCGCCGCGAAACGCGCCGCCAGCGCGGCATCCGCCGCCTCGAGGTGCGCGACGAAGCGCGCGTCGACCTTCGACGCGCCTTCGGTCGAATAGAGGTCGGTGAAGGTGATTCCGTGCGCGAGCGCGAGCGTTGGGGACATCGGGGGAGAGATGGACCGGGACCGCGGACGGCGGTCGAAGGCGCAAAACCGCCTATTTTACGCGGCGCCCAACCTCGCCTTCCGGCCATCGCTGCATATGCAAATGCCGCACGGGGTCCGGCGGCACGCGATAATGCGGGTCAACGCTGGGGGCCGGCTGCGCGTTCTGGCCCCTCCCACCCGACCGGAGTCCTCATGTTGCGCGTCCGTACCGCCGTTGCCGCCGCCACCGTTGCCGCCGCCCTGCTCGCCACGGGCGCCGCTGCACAGACCATCAAGCTGGGCGAGCTCAACAGCTACAAGGTGTTCCCCGCCTTCCTCGAGCCCTACAAGAAGGGCATGGACCTCGCGGTCGAGGAAGTCAACGCCGCGGGCGGCGTGCTGGGCCGCAAGATCGAGGTGGTCGTGCGCGACGACAACGGCACGCCCGGCGACGCCGTGCGCGTGGCCGAGGAGCTCGTGTCGCGCGAGAAGGTCGCGATGCTGATGGGCACGTTCGCGTCCAACGTCGGGCTCGCGGTCGCCGACTATGCGAAGCAGCGCAAGGTGCCGTTCCTCGCGTCCGAGCCGCTCACCGACAAGATCGTGTGGGACCAGGGCAACAAGTACACCTATCGCCTGCGCGCGTCGACGTTCATGCAGACCGCGATGCTGGTGCCCGAGGCGGCCAAGCTCGGCAAGAAGCGCTGGGCAATCGTGTATCCCAACTATGAGTATGGTCAATCCGCGACCGCCGCGTTCAAGAAGCAGATGAACTTCCAGCAAGCCGGCGGGCTCGAGTTCATCGAAATCGCGGTGCCGCTCGGCAAGATCGATCCCGGTCCCGTCGTGCAGGCCCTGATCGACGCGCAGCCCGACGCGATCTTCTCGTCGCTCTTCGGGCCCGATCTCGCGCGCTTCGTGCGCGAAGGCCAGTTGCGCGGCCTGTTCAAGGACCGGCCCGTGTTCAACCTGCTGGGTGGCGAGCCCGAGTATCTCGATCCGCTCAAGGACGAGGCGCCGGTGGGCTGGTACGTGACGGGCTACCCGTGGTACGGCATCGGGACCCCCGAGCACCAGAAGTTCCTCAAGGCCTACCAGGCGAGGTTCGGCGACTATCCCCGCCTGGGTTCCGTGGTCGGCTACAGCGCGGTGATCGCCGCCGCGGCCGCGCTCAAGAAGGCCGGCTCGACCGACCCCGAGAAGATCGTGACCGCGCTCTCCGGGCTCACGTTCACGTCGCCGTTCGGACCGGTCACGTTCCGGCCGATCGACCATCAGTCGACCATGGGCGCGTACGTCGGGCGCACCGCGGTGAAGGACGGCAAGGGCGTGATGGTCGACTGGAAGTATGCCGACGGCAAGGACTACCTGCCCACCGACGCGGACGTGCGCAAGATGCGCCCGCAGTAGGCCGGGCTTCGCCCGACGCCATGGCGGACGAAGGATGAAGCTGGCCTGCATCGCCTGTAACATCCGGGCGTGACTCTCGCGTCGTTCCTCCTGCAGCTCCTGAACGGGCTGTCGTCGGCGTCGGCCCTGTTCCTCGTCGCCGCGGGACTGACGCTCATCTTCGGCGTCACGCGCATCGTCAATTTCGCGCACGGCTCGCTCTACATGCTGGGCGCGTACTTCGCGTACGCGATGGGCGACCTCATCGCCGGCGCACTCGGGCGCGGCGCAGGCTCGTTCTGGCTCGGAGTCCTCGTGGCCGCGATCGCGGTGGCGGTCATCGGCGCGCTCATCGAAATCCTGCTCCTGAAGCGTCTCTACGACGCGCCGGAGCTCCTCCAGCTTACTGCGACCTTCGGCGTCGTGCTGATCGTGCGCGACGCGGTGCTCGCCACCTTCGGCGCGCAGGATCTTCTGGGGCCGCGCGCCCCCGGACTGAGCGGCACGGTCTCGCTCGCAGGACACGCGGTGCCGCAATACGATCTCTTCCTCATCGCGGTGGGCCCCGCGATGCTCGCGGGGCTCGCGTTGCTCGTGACCCGCACTCGCTTCGGCATCCTGATCCGCGCCGCGAGCGAGAACCGCACGCTGACCGCCGCGCTCGGGATCGACCAGGCGAGGCTCTTCACCGCGGTCTTCGCATTGGGCGCGTTCCTCGCCGGGCTCGCGGGCGCACTGCAGCTTCCGCGCGAGCCCGCGAACCTCGGCATGGATCTGCCCACCGTCGCCGACGCCTTCGTGGTCACGGTAGTCGGAGGGCTCGGCTCCATTCCGGGCGCGTTCCTCGCCGCTCTCATCATCTCGCTCGTGAAGGCGATGTGCATCGCGCTCGGGGACGTCGACGTCCTCGGCATCACGTTCGCGTTTCCCAAGCTCACGCTCGCCGCGGAGTTCGTGGTGATGGCGATCGTGCTCGCGGTGAAGCCGCAGGGGCTCATGGGCAAGCCCCCGGCCGCCGCACCCAGCACCGCGCTGCCGGAGCAGCGCGAGCTCGTGCGTGCGCCCTCTCGACGCGATGCGCTCGTCGCGGGCGCGCTGCTCGCCATCGCCATCGGGCTGCCGGTCGCGGGCGACGAGTACACCGTCGTGCTCGCCACCGACATTCTCATCGCGACGCTGTTTGCGGCGAGCCTGCAGTTCCTGGTCGGCACGGGCGGCATGACGTCGTTCGGGCATGCCGCCTACTTCGGGGTCGGCGCGTACTGCGCGGCGGTCGCGCTGAAGGCCGGCGCGCCCGTCGGGCTTGCGTTCCTGCTCGCGCCCCTCGGCGGACTCGTCGCGGCCACCATGTTCGGATGGTTTTGCGTGCGCCTGTCGGGGGTCTATCTCGCTATGCTCACGCTGGCCTTCGCGCAGATCGTGTGGTCGATCGCGTTCCAGTGGGATTCGGTCACCGGCGGGTCGAACGGTCTCGTGGGCCTGTGGCCGCCCGAATGGCTCTCGGCGCGCACGCGCTACTACGCCTTCACGCTGGGCATCGTCACAGCCGGACTTGCGGCGCTCGTGTTCCTCACGCGCTCGCCGTTCGGTTTCGCGGTACGCGGCGTGCGCGACTCGGCCCTTCGCGCGGCGGCCCTCGGCATCGACGTGCGGGCCACGCAATGGCGCGCGTTCGCGCTCGCGGGCCTCTTTGCCGGACTCGCGGGCGGGCTGTTCGCGTTCTCCAAGGGCAGCATCTCGCCCGAGACCCTCGCGATCCCGCGCTCAGTGGACGCGCTCGTGATGGTGCTGCTCGGCGGTCTCAACGCGCTCTTCGGACCGCTGCTCGGCGCGGCGGCGTTCACGTGGCTCGCGGACGCGCTCGCGCGCGCGACCGACTACTGGCGGGCCGCGCTCGGCCTTCTCATCCTCTTCCTCGTGCTCGCGTTCCCGATGGGCATTGGCGGCACCCTCGCGCGGATCGTGCGGCGATGAGCGCGGTGCTCGATGTCGCGCATCTGCGCAAATCTTTCGGCGGCGTGCGCGCTGTGGACGACGTCTCGTTCTCGATCCGCGCGGGCACGCTGGTGGCCCTCATCGGGCCCAACGGCGCGGGCAAGACGACCTGCTTCAACTGCCTCAACGGCCAGCTCGTGCCGGACGCGGGCACCGTGACGCTCGAAGGATCGCGCATCGACGGCCTCGCCCCGCACGCAATCGCGCGCAAGGGCGTGGGCCGCACGTTCCAGGTCGCGGCGACCTTTGCCTCGATGACGGTGCGCGAGAACGTGCGCGTCGCCCTCCTCGCCCACCGCGGCCAGTCGTCGCGCGCCACGCGGCTCGCCTCCGCGGACGGCGACGCCGGAGCCGACGCCCTCCTCGCGCGCGTGGGCTGCGCCGACCTGGCCGACGCCCATTGC
>CAZIZD010000244.1:0-7055 GCA_964543615.1 uncultured Alcaligenaceae bacterium
AGCAGCCCCACGCCGGTGAAGCCGGTCGCCTGCTCGATCATCTTGTCGGATTCGCGAACGTCGAACAGACGCGAAAAGACCGGCTGTACCTGCCGGTACTGGTTGTGGATGATGCGGCGCAAGGCCGGCAGCATCGCGGTGCCGTAGAACTGTGAAAACTGGCCACGGATAATCATGTTGTTGGTTGCTCCTTATTGGCCCGCCACCACGTTGGCATCGGCGTGCTTGTTCCACGAGATCTCGACGAGCGCGTAGTTCCCGAACCCGTTCCCCACCGCGCGATTCAAGCGCAGCAGGTGAACGTCCAGGCTCGCGGTAGTCGCGATGGTGGTGCTGTCGATTTTGTCGGTCGAGACTTTGCGCACCGTGTCGGGCGACCCGATCACGAGGTTCGCGTTCTTGCCGGCGTTCGCGACCGCGAAACCGGCGCTCGCTTGCGCCACGAAGATCGAACCAGCGGAGTGCTCGATCGTGACATCGGCGGTGTCGGTCGAGAGGCTCGGCCCCCCGATATAGACACCCTTGTAGAGATCGGTGCCAGGGGTGGCGGGGCGCACGATCACGCCGTTCACCATTTTCACCGCATCCCATTGGTAGAGGACCGCGCCCGACCCCTTGGTGTAGGGGTAGTGCTCGGGAGCCCCGCCCTGGATGGTGCGACCGAGCGGTCGCAACCCACGCGGGGAATCCAAATTGGCCATGAGAGTTACCTCTCGGTTGTTTTTGCGCCGCTACACGCTATGCCCGGTCGTCACTCAAGCCGTTGATCGAGGCGCCGCCCGGCTGCGCCGCGAACTCTCGGACCAGCGCCTGAGCGGCGGCCCGATTACCAAACTGGAGTGCTGTCTCCGCGAGGTTCTCCACGGCCGATTGCTTGGCCGTCACCTGCGCGAGTTTCTTGTTGGCCTGCTCGCGGTAATAGTCGGCGCGCTTCTTCGCCGTCTCCTCGAGCATGAAGCCCGCCGTGAGGTTCCCGAACTTGAGCGGGTTACCCTGCTCGTCCTTCGCGATCTCCCAGCCACGCTGCCCGAACCGCGTCACCGCGTCATCGCTCAGCATCCTGACGCTGACGCGTTTGCGGCCCGGCCCATCATCGAGTCCACCCCGGATCACGCGATCCTTCGGCATGTTGGCGGCCTGCGCGAGTAGCGCGGCCCGCGGGTCACGCGCTTCCCAGGGGTGGATCTCGCGCTTCTCCCCTTCCCACATGCGCTGCCCAAAGTCAGCGAACTCGCGGACCTGCCCCTCTTCGCGCGAGCCCGACACGACGGCGGGATTGTCGCTGAACGGGATGCCCGCGGCTTCGAGTTGCCGGCGGCGCTCGTCACGGAACTGATCCGTCTCGGCCCACGCGATGATCACGCCCGGGATGTTCTCGAGCTCCGCGACGGGGCGGCCGTTCACGGTCCATTCGTCTTTCGGCACCGTGGGGGTGGGGTTGCGCGGATTCTTCCCGCCCTTGCGGAACTCCGCGATCACCTGGTCGACCGGCTTGTCCGTCGCCATTTAGAAACGCTCCTTCCGGTAGTCAGCCGCGCTGACTCCGTATTTCCCGAAGTGGCGGATCACCGCCGCCTGCTCCGGCCCGATCTCGAGATCGACCGAATCGACATCGTGCTCGCTGTACGGCGCTTGCGCGCTGATCATGTTGGCGCGCTTCGCGGCCTCGATCTTGCGCGCCGTCGAGAGCTCCATGCGCGCGTACTTCACCGCGCGCGTCAGGATCTCGGACTTCACTTCTCCGCGCGCGTCGCCGCCACCTAGCTCGGTGAAGATCTCCTGCGTGCGCTTGAACAGCGGGGTCCCGACCTGAAGGTCGCGATTCTCCGCCGCCCACTCCGCACTCTTGAGCTGCCGCTTGTCGCGATCGTTGAACATGCGCTCGATCGCGCCCAGGATCTTCGTCTCGCGCGCCTCCAGCACACTTTCGAGCTGCTCCTGCGTGATCGCGCCCAGATCGGCCAGCAGCGAGCCATCCAGCCCGTTCTTCTCGAGGCGATCCGCGAATTGGTCCGCCGACAGCTTCACGGCCTCGCGCTTGGGCGCGGGCTTCGCGCCAGAATCCGCCTCGGGCTCCGCCATCAGCGACTCCATGAACTTCGAGATCGACCCGAGCGACCCCTTCACCTCGGCGAGCTCGCGCTGCTGCGCCTCGAAGCGGGTCATGAGATCAGGGTCGCCCTGCTGCGCGGCGGGCTTGCCCTTCGCGGCCGTGGGCTTCTTCTTGGGGGCGGCCTCGTCCAGTTCGTCTTCCGCCGCGCCGGGCGCGAAATCGGCGGCGCTCAGATCGAGCCCCGCGTCGCCCTTGGGATCCTGCTCCCCTTCGGCCCCGAGTTCAAAGATACCCAGATCCATCACAGTCCTTTCTCTTGCCCGTACGGCGTGCCGCCATACAGATCTCTCCGCTTCATCACGTAGCGATCCGTGCAGGCTCCACACAGATGCACCATCGTGCCGTCCATCACGTGAAAATACGCGTGGAACTTACCGTCCGGCCCCTTGAAGTCTCCCCGGCACGCTCCGCACTCGCGCGGCAAACCCCGGATCGACCGGTACGCGCGCTCGCATCGCTCATCGCACGCGCGACACCTGACTTTCCACTCCCCCAGCGCCACCACTTCCGACCTGAGGAACCATCCCGAACACTCGCAGCATCGAAGTTTCGCGACGACGGCAGGGGCTACCGCCGCCGCCGCGATCACTTCACCCTTTGTGAGAGGAAGACTCACCTGCATGGATGTGGCCCGCTTGCGCGGCACTCCATTCAACCTCCGCCTCGGGCAGCGTGATCAGCCCGTCGATCGCGCGAATCTCGCCCTGGAGCGCGGACACTTCCGCCGGCGCCGCCACCACCAGGCGCTCCACCGCGGCGGCGCGGCGTGACTCGAGAATCCGCACGATCAGGCGCCAGAACGGCAGGCGCGCGCCATCGCGGAGTAGCGCGCGCTCCCCCTCACCCAAGTCCACGCGTCAACTCCCGCTCCGCCGCGAGCCGCGCTTCCGTTTCGAGGCGCTCCGCCTCCCGCGCGGCTTCGCGCTCCAGCTTCTCGACGCGACGCTGAGCGCGCGCGTCCGCGATCTTGTCGGCCGTCGAGGACACGTAATCCGGGTGCAGGCGGCGAGCCCACCGCGGCGCCGCGTGCGGGTACGCCGAGACTGGCTGACCAGGCTCCGGCACGGTCCACGGTCCAGGCGGCGGCGCCTCACATTCCCGGCATTCCGGGGGATCCTGATCCTGCCCCTCCTCCGGCGGGAGCTCCGGCCCCAGCGCCGGCGCCAGTTCCTGCGTTTGTTCCAGTTCCATTCATCCCTCCTGCCGCGAGCTGCATGATCTCGGGCGCCATGTTGCTGACGATTCGTTTCGCGAGTTCGGCCGCCACCATGGCGGCGCGGCGCTCGCGCTGGTGATCCGCGATGTGGGCCGCGAGTCGCTCCTCGGCCGGTTCATCGCGGAGGTGATCCGGTGCGGCGCGCGCGATCTCTAGATCGCGGAAGTGCTGCCGGATATGGAGATCGTGGGGGTCGCGCGGATGCGTATGGACCTCGCGGCCCGACTGGATCATGGCCCATTCGCGTTGCGGCGACTTCGGACCCTCGTCCACCTCGGGGAGGAGGTCCGCGATCGGGATGTCGAACTCGTCGTGGAGCTCGACCGTCAACTGCCGGAGCGCCGCCGGGTTGGTCGCGACGATCGGGTTGGTGAGATCGAGTTGGAAGAGCGTCATGCGCTCCGCCTTGCGCGCCTCTTGCTCGTGCTGGAGGGGCGCGAACTCGATATCGAAGTCATAGCCCTGCACCACCTCGTCCGTGGTGGTGTCGTCCTGGCCCTGCTGCTGACCGATCGGGCGGCCCTGCATCTCGTCCTTCGTGATGAACGCGCCCCCAACCGTGCGGTTCACGCGGAAGATCCCGCCGCTTTCCTGCTCGGTCACGCGGAAGAACTCCTGCTCCGACCCGAACATCAGGTACATCTGGTAGAGATGCCGGAACAGCGTGGCGTAGCAGTCGCGCGAGAGCCACGACGTGATGGATCCGCGTCGCTCCGCCGCATCCATCAGCATGCGCTGTCCGCTCGCGGTCTTGGGGGCGCGGGGATCCTGGATCGCGCGGCCCGACCCCTGGGCGTTCAGGCCGGTCGCCTCGTCGTCGTGCTGCTGCATCGCCTGCATCGCCACGATCCCGCCCTCGAGGTTGGGCTTGATCTCCATCTGCTTCACGCCCTGAGGGTTGCTCGTCGGGACGAGCGCCCCAATCCCGTTCTTGATCAGCTTGGCCGACACGGCCGCCGGGTCGTAAAAGACGGTGGGACGGATCGACCGCTCGATCCCCTCGATCATCTGCTGGAAGATCGCGGACATTTCGCCCTGGCGGCCCGCCGACATGTCGAACAGCCCGAACCCATGCGGGGTGCCGTCATCGACGTACACATCCTCATCGAACGGGCGCCGGTTCGGCATATCGGGGTACATCTGCACCATGTCCTGAATCCCGATCACGCGATTCAGGCCCGGGACCCAATGCACCACGATTTCGCTCGCCTCGCGCTCTCGCTTCGAGTAGCGGTCGAGCGGCACGTCGGCCCGGCGGTTGAGCGGGAAGCGCCACCCGCCGTACCACTTGATCACCATCACGCTATTGGACGGCGTGGTGGGGGAGGTGGAGGCGACGCCGGTCGCGGCCTCTTCCGCGATCTCGATCTCGTCCGACAGCTCCAGGTCATCGCTATCGCGATTCGCGGGCAGCGGTTCGAGCGAGAGCCGCATGATGTCGTCCCACATGCGATCAATCCCCTCGTACCGCACGCCCTCGCCGCGCCAGATTGTGGAGGGGGAGAGGCGCTCGCGGTGCGCGACCCAAGAATACTGGTGGATCGAGTCGATCGAGCTTACTTTCTCGACCGGGAAGATGATCTGATCGGCACGCAACGGCACCAGGATGGGTCCGTTGTGCCGCACCCGGAGCCCATCGGGCGTCATGAAGTAGTCCTTCAGCCACGGCCGATAGATGTAAGCCTTGCCCTCCAGCACGGTGCGGAGTCGCCACACCAGCGACGCGCGCCCAAGCTTCGCGCCGCGGAGGATGCGGTCCCGCATGAACAGCGAGAGCTTCGCGCTATCGCGGTAGTCGACCGGCCCCTTCGGCCTGGCCCAGATGCGCGCCCGGTCACCGAACATCTGCTCGTGGTAGCGCGCGAGATCCTGGAGCGTCTTGGTCTGGACGAGCGGGACTTCGTACTCGGTGCGGCGCTGCGCGTTCTCGCGCATCACGTTGCGAAACAGCTCGTACGCCTTGCGCGCCTTCGTGATGCGGTTCTCGTGGTCCGCCGCCGCGCTCGCGAGCGCCTGGCTGATGTGCTGCTCGATCCGCTTGATCTCCTCGGGGTGGATACTCTTGAGCGGAATCAGCATACTGCTCGGATGTGGCCCGCCCGCGCGCCACTTCACCAGGCGCGGGTTCGGGTGGGCTCGTGGTCGTCGTCGCCGGGATCGTGCTCGACGTACTCGCCGCCGGCATACCGCTCGACCCGCGCGCCCTGTCGCTGCCGGCGGCGCCGCAGCTCCGCCACCGCCAACGCCTGATCCCAGCCATACACGGAGAGCGCGAGCGCGAACACGCGATCGTCGTGACACCCCTCCTCGGCCTGGAGCTTGCCATCCCGCTTTTTGAATGTCAATAGCTCCGCGATGATCTCGGGGTCCAGGATCGTGAGTGAGCCCTGCCGGATCACGCCATCGAGGCGCGCCAGCAACCGCACCCGGTCCGCCACGTTGGTATCGAACCCAAGCGGCCGCGCCGTGGTGGTGGTTTTGTCGCTATCGCGACGTTCGCGCCGGTAGATGAGCTCCTGCGGGTACTCGTGCTGCCGCGTCAGCCACTGCAGACCCGCGTCGCCATACCCGCCCGTAATCTCGGGCACCAGGAACGCCATGTTGTAGAGGCGCGCGAGCTTCGCGACCTCGCCCGCCGCGTCCGCCGGGTTGAGTCGCTCGGTCTGGGCCGCGACCGTCTCGCCCGTCTCCACGTCCGTCACGATCTGCGAGAAGTAGTCGGGATCCGCGCCCCGCCCCTCCGGGTCCGCGTCCTCTCCCTTGGCCCAGTCGATCCCGATGGAGTACATGTGGCCCCGAGCCGGCGGCCGAAGGATGCGGGCCGGGCCGCGTGAATCCCGGTTCACGTTGAACTCCAGGCGGAACCCGCCGGTGTCGAGATCGGTTTTGATGATCCGGCCCGTCACCGGCGCCTCAATGGCCGGCATTGCCTGCACGCGCTTCATGTCGAAGAAGGTCGCGCCGGTGGTCTGGAACGCTTCCTCGGGGGTGGAGGGATACTCCTGCTTGAAGCTCTCCTCCCGCCCCATGAAATCGGTGTCGATGGTGTAGCGACGCCAGTACAATTGCCCCAGCGTCCACCGGAACCGCGCCATGTCGGCCCGCTCGCTCTTCGTGAGGCGCGCCTGGAACGCGGCGGGGTCCTGGGGCTGAAGCGTGTAGCTGGGGTGCTGGAACCAGGGGAAGAAGAGCGGACGCCATTCATTCCGCCCCGACACCGCGCCGGTCCAGGCCTTATGAAACGAGTTCCCCACGCCTTTGGCGGTCGATTCGATCACCACGATGGCGGGCGGGGCCTTCGGAATCGTGCCCATCATGCCGCTCAGGAACTTGTCCGCGTTCTCGTACATCGCGAACTCCGACAGGTGGATGTAGACGCTCGAGAACGAGCGCCCCACGTCCTCGGACGCGGCCGTGAACACCCCGAAGCCCGAGCCGTTCTCGTACAACACCTCGCGCTCGTTCTTCTTCGGGCAGCGGATACGGAACTTCCCGTCGTCGTCGTAGTAGCCGCCGGGCGGCTTGAGCGCCGGCCCGCCTGGCTCCGCGATCAGCGGGCGGAAGTGATCGTGGAAGCGATGATAGTAGCGCGCGATCTTCTCGGCGTTCACGTCGCTGTTCGC
Organism: uncultured Alcaligenaceae bacterium; assembly: GCA_964543615.1. Lineage (GTDB taxonomy): Bacteria > Pseudomonadota > Gammaproteobacteria > Burkholderiales > Casimicrobiaceae > VBCG01. The sequence goes on from CAZIZD010000244.1 coordinate 6,953, forward strand.
CACCACAGAGATAATGCGGCCGGGATTCATGATGGCGCGGCGCCAGAAGAACGCCGCCACCGCGGTCGAGAACGACCCGAGCGTCCTCACGCTCGACCTGCGC
>CAZIZD010000245.1:0-7055 GCA_964543615.1 uncultured Alcaligenaceae bacterium
GGGAGACGCGGGCGACGACACCATCGTCCTCTACGACAACGCCGACCCCATGGGCGTCTTCCACCGCAAGAGCCCCATCGCCGTGCGCGAGTGCATCCTGCTCCTCAAGAAGGAGTTCCCGCTGCAGGAGGCGCTGCCCAACGCCAGGATCCCCGCGACCTACGCGGCGGGCGGGATTCCGACCGCCGTGCGCGACGACTGGCTCCGGGAATTTCGCGATCCGGAGCTCGATGCGCTCGTGAAGGAAGCGATCGCGTACAACGCCGACCTGCGCGTGGCGCAGGCGCGCGCCGAGCAGTCCATCGCGTACCTCAAGGCCTCCGGGTCGACCCTCTATCCGCAGGTGAGCCTGCTCGCGCGGGGCGGCGGCAAGATGTCCGACAGCAGCGGGATTTCCGGCATCGGCATCTTCATCAACTGGGAGCTCGACCTCTGGGGCCGCGTGCGTGCAGGCCAGGCCTTTGCCGACCAGCAGTACCAGGCGGCGCAGCTCGACGCCGAGTACGCGCGGCAATCCATCGCTGCGCTCGTCGCCAAGGGATGGTTCCTCGCCACCGAGGCGCGCATGCAGAAGGCGCAGGCCGCGGCGATGCGGCAGTCCTCCGAGCAGCTCGTGTCGCTCGCGCAGGACCGCTTGCGCGTGGGGCGCGGCGACGAGTACGACGTCGCCATTGCGCAGGCCAACGTGGCTTCGCTGCGCGACACCGAACGCAACCTGGAGAACGCCTACCAGCAGGCGGTGCGCGCCATCGAGACGCTCGTCGGGCGCTATCCGGGGGCCGCGCTGGTCGCTCCCCCCAAGCTCGCGGCGTGGCCCGGCGACGTGCCGGTCGGGCTGCCCTCCGAGCTCATGGAGCGGCGTCCGGACGTGATCGCCGCCGAGCGCCGCGTGGCCGGCGCGTTCTTCCGAATCGAGGAGGCGAAGGCCGCGCGCCTGCCGCGCATCACGCTCACCGCGAGCGTGACCTCCATCAGCAGTGAGCTCTTCGTCCTGCAGAACCACGACAATCCCGTCGTGAGCCTCGGGGCGAGCCTGCTCCAGCCCATCTTCCTGGGCGGACAATTGCAGGCGCAGGTCGAGGTCCGCACGGCCGAGCAGCAGCAGTCGATCGCGGAATATGCGCGTGTCGGCTCGCGCGCGTTCGCCGAGGTTGAGGATGCCCTCTCCAACGGATTCTCGCTGGCGGATCGCGAGGCCTTCCTTACGGTCGCGGTCCGGGAGAACGCGCGCGGCCTCGAGCTCGCCGTGGTGCGCTACAAGGTGGGCTCGGGAGACCTCCGGGGCGTGCAGCAGCAGCAGCTCGCGCTCTACGCAGCACAGGTCGCGCTGCTGCGCGTGCAGGCCGAGCGGCTCGTGCAGCGGGTCAACCTGCATCTTGCACTCGGCGGGTCATTCGAGTCGCGGGCAGCGCCCGTGGTGTCGCAGGCGCCCTGATCGACAAAGACGTGCTTCTGCGGTAACTTCGCCGGTGCCGCGCGGCGTCGCACGTCCTCCCGCGCACGCCTGATCGATGTTCCGCCTTGCGTTGCCCGGGTTGACCGCCATGACTCTTCCGCTTGCCATGCCTCCTGCGCGCCTGGCCGTCGCACTGTGTGTTCTCGCGCTCGCCGCGTGCGGACGCGAGGCGCCGAAGGCGCCCGAGAAAGGCCCCGTCGAAGTCACCGCGCTCACGGTGCAGCGCGCCGACGTGCCGATCACGGCCGTCTACGTTGCGCAGACGCAGAGCTCGCAGGCCGTGAGCATCCAGGCGCGCGTCTCCGGCTGGCTCGACAAGCGCATGTACGTCGAGGGATCAGTCGTCAAGACGGGACAGGTGCTGTTCCAGATGGACCAGAAGCCGTACCAGGCGCAAGTCGATGCCGCCAAGGCGGTGCTGGCGCAACAGAAGGCTGCGGCGGTCGTCGCGCAACAGAACCTAGAGCGCACGCGGCCTCTCGCGCAGCAGAACGCGCTGTCGCAGAAGGACCTCGACGACGCCACCGGCAACGCCGCGCAGACGGCGGCAGCCGTGCAGCAGGCGCAGGCCAATCTCGAGACCGCTGAGCTCAACCTCTCCTACACGACCATTCGCTCGCCCGTCGACGGCGTGTCGAGCTACGCGGTCGTGGCCGACGGCACCTACCTCAACGCGCAGAACTCGCAGCTCACGACGGTCTCGGTGCTCTCGCCGATGTGGGTCAACTTCAGCGTCTCCGAGAACGAGATGGAGCGCATCCGCAACGAAGTCCGCGGCGGCGTCCTGAAGCTTCCCGATGGCGGCAAGTTCACCGTCGAGATCGAGATGGTCGACGGCAACCTGTTTCCATACACGGGTCTCATCACGTTCGCCGACCCCTCGTACAACCCGTCCACGGGTACTTTCCTGCTGCGCGCGACGGTCAACAATCCGACAGGCGTCCTGCGACCCAACCAGTACGTGCGCGTGCGCCTCAAGGGCGCCATGCGGCCGAATGCGATCGTCGTCCCGCAGCGTGCCGTGCAGCAGGGCGCCAAGGGGCACTTCGTCTGGGTAGTGAACGCGCAGAGCCAGGCGGAGCAACGGCCCGTGGTGGTGGGCGAGTGGAAGGGCGAAGGCTGGCTCATCAGCGAGGGGCTGAACAGCGGTGACAAGGTGGTGGTGGACGGCGGGATACGCCTGGTGCCGGGTGCGCCGGTCAAGGCAGCGGCCTACACGCCGCCGGCAACGGCGACCGCGTCCAACACGCGCGGCGGAGGATCGGCGGCGCCGGTCAGTCCGTCCGCCTCGGCGTCGACCACCCACATCTACTTCCCGTCCGGTGTCGCAACGCTCGACACGAGCGGCCAGCGCGCGCTGCGCATCGCGGCCGCCGCGTACGTGGGCATCGGCACGCAGATCCGCGTCACGGGCTGTGCCGACAAGAACGGCAACCAGGCCGCCAACGTCGAGCTCGCGAAGAAGCGGGCCGAGGCCGTGCGAAAGGAACTCGTCGCGCTCGGGGTCGACGCCAGGCGCATCGTGCTCGTGCCTCCGGTCAACGTGACCGGCAGCGGGTCCGACGACCAGGCGCGACGGGTCGATCTCGCGGTCGTCGAGTAGGGCCGCCCCCCAATGTTCTCGCGCTTCTTCATCGAGCGGCCAGTCTTCGCGGCCGTCGTCGCGCTCATCATCTGCCTCGCCGGCGGCGTGTCGATGTTCCTGCTGCCGGTCGCGCAGTATCCGACCATCACGCCGGTGCAGGTCACGGTGTCCGCCACCTATCCCGGCGCGGATTCGGTGACGCTCGCCAACTCGGTGGCGGCGCCCATCGAGCAGCAGATCAACGGCGTCGACAACATGCTCTACATGACGTCGATCAGCAGCTCGACCGGTCAGCTGACGATGACGGTCTACTTCTCGCTCGAGACCGATCCCGACATCGCGCAGGTGCAGGTCCAGAACCGCGTCAACCTCGCGATGCCGCAGCTCCCTTCGGCGGTGGTGCAGCAGGGCGTCAACGTCCAGAAGAAGTCGTCGTCGATCATGATGCTGGTGTCGATCTACGCCGAGGACAACCGCTACAGCGCCAACTACATCGCGAACTACGCGAACGTGTACGTGCTCGACGCGCTGAAGCGCGTCAACGGGGCAGGGCAGGCGCAGATCATGGGCGTGCCCAACCAGGCGATGCGTATCTGGATGAACCCGGACCGCATGGCGTCCCTCGGTGTCACGACGTCCGACATCGCCAACGCAATCAGCCAGCAGAACCAGCTCTTCGGCGCGGGGCAGATCGGCCAGCAGCCCAACGCGGGCGCGGTCGAGCTCACCTTCCCGGTCATTACCCAGCCGCAGTACACCGATCCGAAGCAGTACGAGAACATTATCCTGCGCGCGTCGCAGGACGGAAGCGCGATCGTCCGCGTGGGCGACGTGGCGCGCGCGGAGATCGGCCTCCAGCAGTACATCGTCGACACCCAGATGAACGGGACGCCGGCGACGGTGATCGCCGTGTACCAGCAGCCCGGCGCCAACGGTCTCGCCGTGTCGAACGGCGTGCGCAAGACGATGGAGGAGATGCAGGCCACGTTCCCGGCCGGCATGAAGTACCGCATCGCGCTCGACACCAACGACTTCGTGCGCCTTTCGATCAAGGAGGTGATCAAGACGCTGTTCGAGGCGATCGTCCTCGTCATCCTCGTGGTGTACCTCTTCCTGCAAAGCTTCCGCACGACGCTGATCTGCAGCGTGGCGATCGTGATCGCGCTGATCGCCACCTTCACGGGCATGCTCGCGCTCGGCTTCTCGATCAACCTCCTCACGCTCTTCGGGCTGGTGCTCGCGATCGGCATGGTCGTCGACGACGCGATCGTGGTGTGCGAGAACGTCGAGCGCAACATGCAGCAGCACCACCTCTCGCCCAAGGAGGCGACCATCCGCTCGATGGACGAGATCGCGAGCTCGCTCATCGCCGTGGTGCTCGTGATGTGCTCGGTGTTCATCCCCGCAGCGTTCCTGCCCGGGACCACGGGCCAGCTCTACAAGCAGTTCGCGATCACCATCGTGATCTCGGTGTCGGTGTCGGGCTTCGTGGCGCTGACGGTGACACCGGCCATGTGCGCGGCACTGCTCAAGCACAACCCGCCGCCCACCAAGGGGCCGTTCGCGTGGTTCAACCGCCAGGTCGACCGCGTGACCCAGGCATTCGGCACCGCCGTCACCTACGTGATCAAATTCGCCGTCGTGGCGCTCGTGCTGCTCGCGGTATTCCTCTACTCGATCTATCACCTCTTCAAGATCCTGCCGACGAGCTTCGTGCCCAACGAGGATCAGGGCTACGCGATGGCGGCAATCATCATGCCGCAGGCCGCGAGCCTCGCGCGCACCCAGGAGATCTCCCACAAGGCCGACGAGATCTTCGCCAAGCTCCCGGGCGTGGAGACGCGCACGGTCATCACGGGCTACAGCCTGCTCGACAGCGGGTTCAAGACCAACGCGGGCACGATCTTCGTCACGTTCAAGGACTTCGAGGAGCGCTACAAGGACATCGAGACTGCCAAGCAGCAGAACGTGCGCGCCATCCTGCAGGGGTTTTACGCGGAAGCGAGCAAGATCGAGGGCGCAGTCGTGGTGCCGGTAGCGCCGCCCGCGATCCCCGGCATCGGCACCACCGGCGGCTTCGAATTCTGGATCCAGGATACGGGCAGCGGCAACCCGGTGGCGCTGGACGGGGTGATGCAGGACTTCCTCAAGAAGGCCCGTACGCGGCCCGAGCTCACGGGACTTGCGACCACCTTCTCTGCAAGCACGCAGCAGCTGCGCGCGAATGTCGACCGCGAGAAGACGCAGCTCCTGGGCATACCGATCCAGGACGTCTACAGCGCGATCCAGGCGCAGTTCGGCTCGCTCACGGTGAGCCAGTACAACCTGTTTTCGAACACGTGGTGGGTGATCATGCAGTCGGACGCGCCCTACCGGCAGAACCCCGAGGACCTGACGCGCCTGTACACGCGCAACAACCAGAGCCAGATGGTGCCGCTGTCGTCGGTCGTGTCGACGCAGTGGACAGCCGGGCCGGACCTGCTGCCGCACTTCAACGGCTTCACCGCCGCCAAGGTCAACGGCAACGCCGCGCCGGGCTACAGCTCGGGCGATGCGATCAACGCCATGGAGGCCGTGGCGAAGGAAGTCCTGCCGCCGGGCTACGCGTTCGCGTGGTCGGGCCTCGCCTTCGAGGAGAAGAAGTCCGGCGGAACGTCGGGACTCGCCTTCGTTTTCGGCTTCATCATCGTCTTCCTGGTGCTCGCGGCGCAGTACGAGTCGTGGACGCTGCCGGGCGCCGTAATGTCGGCGGTGCCGTTCGGCATCCTCGGCGCGCTCCTCACCAACCACCTGCGCGGCCTCGACAACGACGTCTACTTCCAGATCGGCCTCCTCGTGCTGATCGGCCTCGGTGCCAAGAACGCGGTGCTGCGCGTGTCTGCGGCCATCGACTTCCGCAAGCAGGGCAAGTCGATCATGGAGGCAACGATCCTCGCCGGCGAGCAGCGGCTGCGCCCGATCATCATGACCTCGCTCGCGTTCGCGATCGGCTGCCTGCCGCTCGCGCTCGCCGTGGGCGCGGGCGCCAACGCGCGCCACTCGATCGGCACCGGGATCATCGGCGGCATGCTCGGCGAGACGACGCTCGCGATGCTCTATGTGCCGCTCCTCTTCTACCTCTTCGACAAGCTGAAGGAAGGGAAGGAGGAAGGCACGCCCGGCGAGAAGAAGCAGGAAGAGCCGCCGGCGCCGCCGCCCGAGGTCAAGCCGGCGCCGCACGCGGGGGACGATTGACCGTGCGACGCATGCGTTCCGTTCGCGTCCTTCCGCTCGCGCTCGCCTGCGCGCTCTCCGGCTGCGTGGTCGGGCCGGATTACGTGAAGCCCAAGGTGGACGTGCCCGCGTCGTACCGTTTCGAGCCCAAGGACGCCGCGAACACCGCGAACACCACGTGGTGGAAGCAGTTCGACGACCCGGTGCTCGACAGCCTCATCGCGGAAGCGCTCGCCAACAACCAGAACGTGAAGGTCGCCGCGGCCAACGTCGAGCAGGCCGCGGGCGTGCTCACCCAGACGCGCTCGCAGCTCTTTCCGCAGACGGGCTACGATGCCGCCGGCGGCCGGGCGCGCACGACTGAAGCGGGTGCGACACCCGAGCTCTCGCGCCTCATTCCCAATCCGCAGTCGTCGTACCAGGCGATGCTCAACGCGAGCTGGGAGATCGACCTCTGGGGCCGCATCCAGCGGCTCTCCGAGTCGGCACGGGCGAATCTCCTCGCCACCGACGAGGCGCGGCGCGGCGTGATCCTCTCGCTCGTGGCCTCGGTCGCCTCCAACTACCTCGCGCTGCGCGGCCTCGACGAGCAGCTCATCATCGCCAAACGCACGCTCGCCACCTACCAGGAGTCGGTTAGGCTCTATACGCTGCAGTTCAAGTATGGCCAGGTTTCGCAGATGCAGGTCGCGCAGGCGCAGTCGCAGTACGAGACCGCGGCGGTGCAGATCCCACTGATCGAGTCGCAGATCGCGCAGACCGAGAATGCGCTGGCGGTGCTCCTCGGACGCAACCCCGGCC
>CAZIZD010000246.1:0-7039 GCA_964543615.1 uncultured Alcaligenaceae bacterium
GCGGCCGGCTTGCCTACGTGGATCGCCGACATCGCGAACGTTTCCTTGACCACTGCGCTCCAGGCCATGTTCGTGCTCTACGCAGTGTTGGCGCTCCTGTCCGCGTTGGTCTACCGTGCCCTACCCAGGACGCTGGGTTCCGGTCCGCAACGGCAGGCAGCACCGTTGACCACTTCCAGGAAGACTGTCTACACGCTGGCGGCGCTCTTCAGCCTCGACGCCTTCGCGGGCGGCTTCGTCGTGCAATCGATGGTGGCCCTGTGGCTGTACCAGAAGTTCTCGCTCTCCCTCGTTGCGGCCGGCAACCTGTTCTTCTGGACCGGCGTCCTCACCGCAGGTTCGTACCTGGTCGCCGTGCGCCTTGCCTCACGTATCGGCCTGGTCAACACGATGGTCTTCACGCACCTGCCGTCGAGCCTGTGCCTCGTCGCGATTCCGTTCATGCCCAGTCTGGGCTACGTGATCGCTCTCCTGTTCCTGCGCAGCGCGCTGTCGCAGATGGACGTGCCGACCCGCAGCTCGTATGTCATGGCGATCGTCACGCCTGCGGAGCGTCCCGCTGCGGCGAGCGTGACGGCGGTCCCGCGCAGTCTCGCTTCGGCCGTCAGCCCCTTCCTGGCCGGCTATCTCCTTGGCGTCTCCTCCTTCGGGTGGCCCCTGCTGATAGCCGGGGTGGTCAAGATTGCCTACGACCTTCTGTTTCTGTTGCGCTTCGCCAAGGTGCGTCCGCCGGAGGAGCTGGCTCGCAGCCGGACCAAGTCGTCTCGCGCCGTGTGATTCAATCTAGCCTTCGGCGGTGCGAGTGCCTTCCTGCAAGCATGACCCAATCCTCGGCAGATGACAGTTTCGCGTCGTTCGTTCACGCCCTCCGGCGGTGGGTCGTCGCGGGCGCGAGACCTGCATGGTTCGCCATCGGCATCGCTTGCCTCGCGACCTTGCCGCCTGCCCACGCAGCCGACGCAGCGCGACCGGTACAGGTCCTGATCATCAACTCGTTCAGCCGGGAGAACTCCCCGTACGAAGTTTTCGCAGCACAGTTCCGGCGCGATCTTGCCCAGCGCCTGCAGACTCCGGTGGCGTTCTACGACACGACGCTCGACGGCGCCAGGTTCGATCCCGCCAAGGACTCCGATGCATTCGTGGCGTTCCTGCGCGCGCGCTTCGGGACGGACCCGCCGGATCTCGTGGTCCCGATCGGTCCTCCGGCCACACGGTTCTACGGCTTGAACCGCGGCCGGCTGTTTCCGGGCACGCCCATGATGATCGCCGTTCCCGAAGAGCGCGTCATGCGCGGCATCGAGCTCGGGCCGCGCGATGCCGGGACGGTGATCTCCCTGGACGTTCCCCGTCTGTTCGCCCACATTCTTCAGGTGCTGCCCGCGACGACGACCATCTCCGTGGTGAGCTGCGATTCGCCGATCGAGCGCTTCTGGGTGAACGTCGTGCGTCAGGAGACGCAGGCGCTCGGTGAGCGCGTGAAGATCGAATACCTGAACAAGCTGTCACTCGGCGAAGTCGAGAAGCGCGTCGCGAGCCTGCCCGCGAACTCCGCGATCCTCTTCGTCCAGATGTACGTCGACGGCGCCAACGTTTCGCAGGACCACGACGTTGCGCTCGCCCGCATACGCGCTGCCGCTGCAGCGCCGGTCTTCGGTCTCTTCGGCAGCCAGCTCGGCAAGGGCATCGTCGGCGGCCCATTGATGTCGGAAGTGGCGGCGGCGTCGAAGACGGCAGATCTAGCCCGCGCTGTGCTGACCGGCGAAGGCGGCGCCAAGCCGACGGTCGTCCGCCTGGAGCTCGCATCGCCTGCGTACGACTGGCGCGAACTGCAACGATGGCAGATCCGGGAGAGCAACCTGCCGGAGGGAAGCACCGTCCTCTTCCGCCAGCCGACGTTGTGGGATGAGCACCGAGGGGCCATCGTGATGGGCGCTGCGGCGCTGCTGCTGCAATCGGCCCTTCTGGTGGCACTCGTCGTCCAGCGATCGCGCCGGCGGCGTGCCGAGAACGAAGCCCAGCATCTGAGCGGCCGCATCCTGACCGCACACGAGGACGAGCGTCGCACGCTCGCCCGCGAGTTGCACGACGATCTGACGCCGCGGCTTGCGCGTCTGGCCATCGATGCGGCACGACTTCAGCCAGTGACGGCGGGTCCGGATCCGGGCGGGGGCGCGGCCATGCACGAGGAGCTCTCCAGGCTGAGCCAGGATGTGCATGGCCTGGCCTATCGACTTCATCCCACCGTGCTCGAGGATCTCGGGCTTGGCGACGCACTGCGATCGGAATGCGAGCGTGTCAGCAAGGGCCAGGGGCTGCCCGTCGACCTGCACGTCGACGCGCTGCCTGCGGGCATTGCGCCCGCCGTGACGGTGTGCCTCTTCCGCGTCGCGCAAGAGGCACTGCGCAACATCGTCCGACACGCTGGGGCGCACTCGGTGCGCGTATCGCTCGTGCCGAAGGATAGTGGACTCCAGCTGCTCGTCACCGACGATGGCGTCGGCTTCGAGTCGAGGACCGGCGACGGCGCCGGATTGGGGATCGCCAGCATGCGCGAGCGCGTGCGGGAGGTCGGTGGCAAGTTCAGCATCCGCAGCGAACCCGGCGCGGGAACGACCGTGCAGGCATGGGCCCCTCTCGCAGGGCAGAACGCATGAGCGCCGCCGGGCCGCCCCAAGGCGCTCGCCCCCCGGGGGGAGCGGCGCGAAGCGCCGTTCGGGGGGGACATTCGAGCAACCGGCCTCGCGTCCTGCTCGCAGACGACCATCAGATGTTCGCGGAGGGCCTGCGTACGCTGCTCGGCGAGGAGTTCGAATTGGTCGGCGTCGTTGCGGACGGCGTGGCAATGCTGGAGGCGGCAGATCGGCTGCGACCGGATGCCATCGTCGCCGACATCACGATGCCGCGCCTCAACGGCATCGACGCGCTGACGCAGCTGCGGGCGATATTGCCCGACGTGCGGGTGGTCTTCCTGACGATGCACCACGATGCCATGTATGCGCGCAGGGCGCTGGCCGCCGGGGCTCTTGGGTTCGTGCTCAAGCACTCGGCAGTGCAGGAACTGGTTCTTGCCCTGCGATCTGCGCTGGAGGGGCGCGTCTTCGTCACGCCTCTCCTCGGCGCCGATGTCCTGGGGGACGTCCAGGCAAGCACAGCCCGACGCAGCGATCCGTTCGGCGCACTCACGCCACGGCAGCGGGAAGTCCTGCAACTGCTCGCCGACGGCAAGTCGGTCAAGCAGGTCGCATCCATTCTCTCCATCTCTACACGCACCGTCGAATTCCACAAGTACACGATGATGGAAACGGTGGGCGCCAAGGGCATGGCCGATCTGGTCCGCATTGCGCTCAGGCACGGTCTCGTAAGCGAATAGCCCTCTCCCAGCGCGCCTTCCATACCGCGCGCTGCGCCCTCGTAATTTTGCGAGGAGCTTTCCTGGCGACCCTTCGGCAGACTGCGCGGGGTTGCCAAGGCGCATGGCGACTGCACGAACCCGACAGATTGCGCCCTGGCGGAAGGCTATGGATTCTGGACTCTGCGCGCTGCTGGGAAATCGCCACGATGCGTTGAGCGAGGGCTTGCGCGGCCTGCTCGAGACCACGTTCGATGCAGTCTTCACCGCTGGTGATGGAGCGTCGTTGCTGGAAGGCGCCGAGCGTCTTCGGCCCGACGGCATCGTCGCCGACCTGGCGTTGGTGCAGAGCGACTGCCTCGACCTCATCCGGAAGCTTCGAGCCAAGGCAGATAGAGCGCAGTTGATCGTGATCACTTCCCATGAGGACTCCAGCGTCGAAGTTGCAGTCCGGGCGGCCGGTGCGGACTGCGTGATCGTCAAGCGAGCGATTGCGACGGAACTGTTGCCGGCGATCGACCAGATGCGGGCCAGTCGCGCGCTTCATTCTTCTACGACCCCAGTAAGGAACGAGAAATGATCACGAGGAGTTCGAAGGCGCTGCGGATGGCCGTGGCTCTCGTCGCAGCGCTTGCGCTGCTGCCATGCCATGCGCAGCAGGCCCGGCTCGACGAGATCAAGGCCACCGCCGAGGAAGCCTACCTGTACGGATTCCCGATGATCGTCGGCTACGACGTCATGTACAAGTTCTTCATCGACCGCGACTCGGGGCAGTTCAAGGCGCCGATCAACAGCCTCAACAACGAGGCGCGCGTCTTCACGCCGAAGGACACGGCGATCAGCACGCCCAACAGCGATACGCCGTACTCGATGGCGATGCTGGACCTGCGCGCCGAGCCGATGGTCCTTTGCATGCCACAGATCGAGAAGGCGCGCTATTACGACGTGCAGCTCGTCGATCTCTACACCAACAACTACGGCTACATGGGCAGCCGCACCACCGGCAATGGCGCGGGTTGCTACCTCGTCAGCGGACCGGAGTGGCAGGGGGAAGTGCCGTCCGGAATCGCCAAGTCGTTCCGCAGCGAGACGCAATTCAGCCTCGTCCTCTACCGCACGCAGCTCTTCAGCCCTGCGGACATGGACAACGTCAAGAAGATCCAGGCGGGCTACAAGCTGCAGCCGCTGTCGGCGTTCCTCGGCAACCCCGCGCCCCCCGCCGCACCGGCGATCGACTGGCCGAAGCTGACACCGGAAATGTTCACGACCCGCTTCGCGGAGTATCTCGACTTTCTGCTGCAGTTCAGTCCGCCGGTCGGCACCGCCGCGGTCGAGAAGCCGTTGCGTGAGAAGTTCGCCGCGATCGGCATCGGCGCGGACCGGAAAGCTCCGCCGAAGACGCCCTCGCCCGAGATGAAGGCGGCGATCGGCGAAGGCGTGAAGGCGGCATTCGCGAAGATCGGTGCAACCGCTGAAGGCGTGGGCACCACGGTCAACGGCTGGCAGATCGGATCCGCCGCCGGCAGCCGCACCTTCTACAAGGGCAACTGGGCGTTGCGCGCCGCCGCCGCCAAGCTCGGCATCTACGGCAACAGCGAGGCCGAAGCCGTCTATCCGTTTACGCGCAGCGACGGCAACGGCATCGCCCTCGACGGCAGCAAGCACACCTACCAGATGACATTTGCGCCCGGGCAGCTTCCCCCGGTCAATGCGTTCTGGTCGATCACGATGTACGACGGCCGCACGCAGCTGCTGATCGACAACCCGATCAACCGCTACCTCGTCAATTCGCCAATGCTTCCGGAGATGAAGAAGAATCCGGACGGCTCGCTCACGCTCTTCATCCAGCGCGATTCGCCAGGCAAGGACAAGGAATCCAACTGGCTGCCGGCGCCCGACGGCCCGATGTTCGTCGTGATGCGCCTGTATTGGCCGAAGACCGATGCACCCTCGGTCTACCCGCTGGGCAAGGGAGCCTGGAAACCGCCGGCCATCGTGCCGGTGCGCAACCTCAACGCGCTGGCCGTGACGCGCTTCGGCGACAAGTCGTTGGAGAACATCGTGCGCACGGACGAGCGCTACGGACACGATGGCGTGTTCCAGGGTCCGCGTGGATGGGCCTACTGGAACCATCTCGAGTACCCGAAGCCGATCCAGAACCCCAACCTCTGGCCCGACACGCAGTCGACCTATTTCCTCGGGCGCCTCGAATTGCCCGCGGGCAGCGTCATGACGATGGACTTCCGCTACCCGCAGGCGCGCTACTTCCAGTTCGCGCTCTACCGCTGGGAGCGCAACACGTTCGTCGCCGCCGACGCGATCGCAGGTCCCGAGATCGAGCCCAAGCCGGGGTCCACGAACCCCTTCCGTGTCGGCGCCGATCGACTCGCCGAGCGGCGCGACTTCACACTCAGGATCGTTGCCGATGACGCCCCGGTGGCACCGAAGAAGCGTGCACCGAACACGGTCTATGCAGGCAAGGGCGGCGGCCAGATCGAGGGTGTGATCCGAATTTACCTGTCGGACCAGGGCCGCGACGGCGCGGGATGGGGGCCCGCGGATGCGTCGTATGGAGGCCGCGGATTCCCGACGTACTCGGCAACGCTTGCCGATGGGACGAAGCTCACGGCCGCGGAGGTCGTCAAGCGAATGGCGCGGCCCATGACGGGCGCCACGAAGCAGCCGCTGACCGCCGAGCAGTGGGAAGAGATCGTGCACGCGAAGACCAACGATCCGACGCTCGATCCGGCGACCGCGCCCGCGCGCAAGGATCCCAAGTGGGAGAAGTTCTGGACGCTGCGGTACTCCGTGCTCGGTGCGTTCAAGTCGCCCGAGGAGCGCGCCAAGATTCCGTTCGCGGGCGCGATGGAGGGCGGCGGCGATCCCTCGACCCAGTATCTCGTCACCTACCTCTCGCGCAAGTTCGGCCCCGTGTACGTGATGCGCGGCAAGATGCCCACCTTTCCGAATACCTATGCCGGAGCAGGCGGCAAGGGCCTCGAAGTGATGCCCGATGCGCAGACCCAGTACTGGTCGCTCGTCAGTTGCGAGGCAGCGCCGTCCGGACAGATCGTCGACGGCCTGACCGACATGCAGGTTCCGCTCGATGCCGAGCGCAACTACACGATCGTGGTCAGCCGCAAGGAAGACCGCCCGAGCAATGCGACGCTGGCGAACGGCGTCGCGTGGATGGAGTGGAGCCCGCGTGGCGAGGGTATCGACGGGCCGAAGAACCGTCCGGACTTCGGCATGCTGATGCTGCGCATCATGGCGAACAACCCCAGCTGGACGCAGAGCCCCGCCAAGGTGACCCAGCCTGGCATGGAAGAGGCCGTCATGGGCCCGTATCTGCCCAAAGGCGAGTACACGACCAAGGCTGCATTCGAAGCAGGTGGGCTCAAGAGGTAGTCGCTCGCAGAGCACTGTGCCACGCAAGAAGTGAGGGAAAGCAAACCAATGAACAAGTCCGGAATCTTGAGGCTCGTGGGGCTCGTTGCACTCGTCCTGCTGGCGGTTGCGGCCTACCGGCTGCTGGGCACGGCGGTCGAGCCAAAGATCGAGCACCGCATCGGCGAGATCGGACTCACGCCGAACCAGATCGCGGCGAACGGTCCGCTGCCTGGCGACGTGAGCCAGTACGCGAAGAACAGGCCTGCGCGCAGAATTTGCAGACGCCGGGTTACTTCCCGT
>CAZIZD010000247.1:0-883 GCA_964543615.1 uncultured Alcaligenaceae bacterium
ACACGCCGCTCGAGGAAACGGTGCGCGCGATGTCGGACATGGTCAGCGCCGGCAAGGCGCTCTACTGGGGTACCTCCGAGTGGACCGCCGCCGAGATCGCTGCCGCCTGGCACATTGCGGACAAGCATCACCTGCACAAACCCGTGATGGAGCAGCCGCAGTACAACCTGCTGCACCGCGAGCGCGTCGAGAAGGAATACGCGCGCCTGTATGCCGACATCGGGCTCGGCACCACCACGTGGAGCCCGCTCGCGTCGGGGCTTCTCACCGGCAAGTACAACGACGGCATTCCGGCCGACTCGCGCGGCACGCTCAAGGGCTACGAGTGGCTGCAGGAGCGGCTCACCGATCCTTCGAAGATCGCGCAGGTGAAGCGCCTCGCGCCGATCGCGGCCGACCTGGGTTGCACGCTCGCGCAAATGTCACTCGCGTGGTGTTTGAAGAATCCCCACGTCTCGACGGTGATCACCGGCGCAAGCAGGCCCTCGCAGGTGGTCGAAAACATGCGCGCGCTCGACGTCGTGCCCAAGCTCGACGCTGAGGTCATGCAGCGGATCGACGCAGCGCTGGCGTGACCGGCGTCTAGAGGGTCGCACGCAAGGGTCGCACGCAAGGGCCGCACGCGAACCGTCGTTGCGGCCTCCGCCGTGATACGCTTGACGCGTATCGTCGTCTTCAAGGCGTGGCGTCGTGAATCCCCTGCAAAGCTGGTCCGAAGAGCAACGCTCGGCGTATCTCTACCGCGCGTGCGCCGAGGCGGAATCGGGGACGGTGCGCGCCGAGCTCTTCCAGCGTCTCGCCGGCGAAGCCCAGGCGCAGGCCGCCATCTGGCGCGCTCAGCTCACCGCCCGCGGCCACCCCGCCCCGCCTCCGTACGAGCCCG
>CAZIZD010000247.1:893-7031 GCA_964543615.1 uncultured Alcaligenaceae bacterium
GCGCGCATGGTGCGCGTGCTGGGACCGCGGCGCATGAAGGGCGTCCTTGCCGCGATGAAGGTGCGCGGCATGTCGATCTACGGCACGTCGCTCGGGGTCGAAACCGGCCATGCCATGCCCACGCCCAAGAGCGGCATGGAGCACCGGCATCGCAACCTGGGCGGCGGCGGCAATCTGCGTGCCGCCGTTTTCGGCGTCAACGACGGCCTCGTTTCCAACGCAAGCCTGATCCTGGGCGTGGCAGGTGCCAGCACCGACGCGCGGCTCGTGCTCTTGTCGGGCGTGGCCGGACTCGCCGCCGGGGCCTTCGCGATGGCCGCGGGCGAGTACGTCTCGGTGCGGTCGCAACGCGAGCTCTTCGAGTACCAGATCGGCCTCGAGCGCGACGAGCTCAAGCAATACCCGGAGGCCGAAGCGCAGGAACTCGCGCTCATCTACGCCGCCAAGGGACTCCCCCAGAAAGAAGCGACCAAGCTCGCGAAGCAGATCATCGCCGACCCCGAGCAGGCGCTCGACACCCTCGCCCGCGAGGAATTGGGCCTCAACCCCGCCGAGCTGGGATCGCCCATCGGCGCGGCCGCGAGCTCCTTCCTTTCCTTTGCCGCGGGCGCGGGGCTGCCGATCCTCCCGTTCGTGTTCGCGTCGGGACCCCAGGCGCTGTACACCTCGATCGGCGTCACCTGCGTCGCGCTGTTCGCCATTGGCGCCACGCTGTCGCTCTTCACCGGCCGCAGCGCATGGCTGTCGGGCGGACGCATGCTCCTGCTCGGCGGCCTCGCGGGCGCCGTCACGTTCGGCATCGGCCGTCTGTTCGGTGTCGCCCTCGGCTGATCGCGCGGGGCGCGGTCCGGCCGTCGTGCTTGCGCCCGGGCGCGAGCGCTCGGTGGTGCATCGCCATCCCTGGATCTTCGCGGGCGCGATCGAGAGCGTCCGCGGCAACCCCGAGAGCGGCGAGACGGTCACGGTGATCGCCGCCGGGGGCGAGCCGCTCGCCGTCGCGGCGTACTCCCCTTCGTCGCAGATTCGCGCCCGCGTCTGGAGCGGCGATCCCGAGTGTGCGGTCGATGCAACGTTCATTGCGCATCGCATCGCGCATGCCGCTTCGCTGCGTGCGCCGATGTTCGATGCCAGGCACAACGCGGCACGGCTCGTGAACGGCGAATCGGACGGCCTGCCGGGGATCGTTGCCGACCGCTACGGCGACATCGTGGTCGTGCAGCTCACCTCCGCAGGCGCGGAGCGTTGGCGCGACGCCATCGTCGCGGCGCTGATGGGACTGCCAGGTGTCGCGTGCGTGTACGAGCGCTCGGATGCGGAGGTCCGCGCGCTCGAGGGCCTGCCGCCTCGCACGGGCGTCGCGGCGGGCACGCTCCCGCGCGACCCCGCGATCGTCGAGGACGGCATTGCCTACGGCGTCGATCCGGTGGCGGGCCAGAAGACGGGCTTCTACCTCGACCAGCGCGACAACCGCCATCTCGTGCGTTCGCTCGCGCGAGGACGGCGCGTGCTCAACGTCTTTTGCTACACGGGCGGATTCACGCTGGCCGCACTTGCGGGCGGTGCGGCACGCGCGATGTCGATCGACAGCTCCGAAGATGCGATCGCGCAGGCCCGGGCGAACCTCGCGCGCAATGCAAGTCTCGCCGGCATGTCCTGCGACTGGATCGCGGCGGATGCGTTCACCGAGCTTCGCCGCCTGCGCAATGCCGGCGCGACGTTCGAGCTCGTCGTGCTCGATCCTCCCAAGTTCGCACCTACCGCCGCGCACGCGTCACGCGCCGCGCGCGCGTACAAGGACGTGAACCTGCTCGCGCTCAAGATGCTCGAGCCGGGGGGCCTCCTCGCGACGTTCTCGTGCTCGGGAGGCGTGTCCGCCGAGCTCTTCGGCAAGATCGTCGCAGGCGCGGCCGTCGATGCGAAAGCGGACGTCCAGGTCTTGCGCAAGCTCGGCGCCAGCACCGATCACCCGGTGGGGCTTGCGTTTCCCGAGGGGGAATACCTGAAGGGGCTGCTGCTGCGCAAGAACTGAGCGGCGAGATGGAGCCGATCGCCGAAGTGCCGCTCCCGAGTCGATCGAGCGCCCCCTCCGGGGGACAGCGAGCGACTCAGTTGATAGTGTCGCGAGCGTGGGTCCAATGAAAAACAAGGCCGCAAGGGTTGCCCCATGCGGCCTTGTCAGCTTCGACCGGGTGGACAGGAGGTCACCCGGCCGTGTTGGCAGCCGTTAACCTAGCTCGTGCCCTTCATGCATTCGCTTTGCGCCTTGCTGCGCTCGTCGCCCTTGAGCCCGGCGGTCTTCTTGTTGCACATCGACATCTTCTCGCTCTGGGTCATGGGCTTGGCGGGGGCGCTCGACAGGCAGGACTTCATGAACGCCTTGCGTTCGTCGCCCTTCTTGTCGCCGGCCTGCTTGTTGCAGGCCGTCATCTTGTCTTGCTGCGAGTTGGTGGGAGCCGGCGCCGCAGCAGCGGCAGGGGCGGCTGCGGGTGCGGCGGCAGGGGCAGCGGCCGCGGGGGCGGGCGCGGCCGCCTTGGTGTCCGGCGCCTTCTGGGCCTGCTGTGCAAAAGCGGGCATCGCCAGCGCCATGGTGCAGGCGGCGACGAGTGCGGTGTACTTGTTCATGTCCCCTCCAAAGAATGGTTGCATCGCTCGGGTCGTAGGTCCTGCCCGTTTGGTCTTGCCGGCAAAGTGCCGGAATGGATGACTCGGGCCAGTCTACGGTATCCCTAACGCGCGAGGCAACGTTTTGGGGGACCGGGCACGCGCGGCTGTTGCAGCAACGCCATGCCGAGGCCGTCCCATCACCGCTCGCGGGTTGCCCCGACCCAAGCGGGCGACGGCTGTTCTACGGTAATATCTTGTTTTCGCGCCAATTTCCGCTGAAGAGGCATCACGTGCCCACCTCGACAACCCACCGCCCCCGGCCGGCCGGCTCCGCCGCCGGTGCCCTCCCCATCGACGACACGCGCATTGCGGACATCACCGAGCTCGCGCCGCCGGCCCACCTGCTGCGCGAGTTCCCGTGCACCGAGCGTCCGTCGGCCACGGTCTACGAGGCCCGCCAGGCGGTGCATCGCGTGCTGCATGGTGCCGACGACCGCCTCCTCGTGGTGGTCGGTCCCTGCTCCATCCACGACTACGACGCGGCGATCGACTACGCGACGCGCCTCGCGGCGCTCAAGCGGGAGCTCGCCGACCGCCTCATCATCGTCATGCGCGTGTACTTCGAGAAACCGCGCACCACCGTCGGCTGGAAAGGCCTCATCAACGATCCGCGCCTGGACGACAGCTTCCGCATCAACGAGGGCCTGCGCCTCGCGCGGCGCATCCTGCTCGAGATCAACGAACTCGACCTGCCTGCCGGGACCGAGTACCTCGACATGATCACGCCGCAGTACATCGCGGACCTGATCGCGTGGGGCGCGATCGGCGCGCGCACGACCGAGAGCCAGGTGCATCGCCAGCTCGCGTCGGGACTGTCGTGCCCGGTCGGCTTCAAGAACGGCACCAACGGCGACGTGAAGATCGCGGTGGATGCGATCAAGGCCGCGTCCGCGCCGCATCACTTTCTCTCGGTGACCAAGGGCGGGCACTCGGCCATCGTGCACACGTCGGGCAACGAGGATTGCCACATCATCCTGCGCGGCGGCAAGACCACCAATTACGACGCGGCAAGCGTCGACGCCGTCTGCAAGGAGCTCGCCAACAGCGGCCTGCCCGCCCGCGTGATGATCGACTGCTCGCACGCCAACAGCCAGAAGCAGCACGAGCGGCAGGTCGCCGTGGCGCAGGACATCGCAGGACAGCTCGCCGCCGGCGACGCGCGCATCTTCGGCGTGATGATCGAAAGCCACATCAATGCAGGCAGGCAGGATCTGGTGCAGGGCCAGCCGCTGCAGTACGGCGTGTCGATCACCGACGCGTGCATCGGCTGGGACAGCACGGTCGAGGTGCTGCAGGTACTCGCCGACGGCGTGCGCCAGCGCCGCCTCAAGCTGAGCGACGAGGCCTAGCAAGCCGCACGTTTCGTGGCCACGGAGACCGAGCTCAAGCTGCGCATCGCGCCGGATGCCGTGGCCGCGCTCGTGCGTCATCCCGCCGTGAAAGCGGTCAAGCGCGGGCGTGCGCACACCTCGCAGCTCACGTCCACCTACTTCGACACGGCCGATGCGGCGCTCGCGTCGGCCGGTGTCGCGTTGCGGCTGCGGCGCGACGGACGACGCTGGCTGCAAACCGTCAAGGGACCTGCGGACGCCAAAACGGCAGGCGGCCTGTCGGCGCGCCCCGAGTTCGAGTGGCCGGTCGCGGGGCCAAGGCTCGATCCGTTGCGGTTCGCAGCCACGCCGTTCCGGCGCGCGCTCGGCAAGGCCGAGCGGCAGGGCCTCGTGCCGCGATTCACCACCGACATCCGGCGCACCACGGTGCCGCTCGCGTTTCCCGACAGCACGATGGCGCATCTTTGCATCGACGTCGGCGAGTTGCGCACGGAGGACGGCGGCGTTCCGGCGAGTGCGCCGGTGCACGAGATCGAGCTCGAGCTCGAGGCCGGCGACCCGCGCCGTCTGTTCGAGCTTGCGCACGCGCTGGCGGCCGACATCCCGCTGGTGCTCGAACCCGCAAGCAAGGCGGAGCGCGGCTACGCGCTGCGCGCGCAGCGATCTTCCGAGCCGCGGCGCGCGGAAGACGTCGATCTCGCCGGCGAATGCACCGCGGGCGTGGCTTTCGCGGCGATCATGCGGAGCTGCCTCGCGCAAATCGAGGGCAACGCGCACGGCGTGCTCGCGTCCGACGACCCGGAATGGATCCACCAGATGCGCATCGGCGTCCGCCGCATGCGCGCGTGCCTGTCGCTTGCCCGGCGAAGCATCGCGACGGAACGCATCGAGCCGTTGCGCGCCGAGCTTCGCTGGCTCGCGCAGGCGCTCGGCAACGCGCGCGACCTCGACGTGTTCGCGACTTCCACGCTGCCGGCCTTTCGCGATGCGATCGCGCGCGGCAGCGGCGCCTCGCTTGCGCCGCATCTTGCGAGGCTCGCGGCGCGTACCGCGACGCGCCGCAGGGAGGCGCGCGGCATCGCCCGCGCCGCGGTGTCCTCGCCGCGCTTCGTGCGGCTCGTGCTCTCCATCGCAGCGCTCGCGGCCTCGCCCGATCTTGCCGGCATCCCCGCCGACGAGCGGCTCTCGCGTCCCGCGCGCGACGTCGCGCGCCCGTTGCTCAAGCGGCGTCACCAGGCGTTGCTCGCGCTCGGGACCGATCTCGCGCACGCCGCGCCCGAGGCCAGGCACGCGGCGCGCCTTGCCGCGAAGAAGCTTCGCTACGCCGCAGAGTTCTTCGCTTCGATCCATCCGCGCAAGCGCACGCGCGCCTATCGCAAGGCACTCGCGATCCTGCAGGAAGAGCTGGGCGCATGGAACGATGCCGCGGTGGCAGCGCGCGTGGCCGCCGAGATCGCGGGACCGCAGTCCCCCGCGGCCGCCGCGCTCGAGGGCTGGGCCGCCGCCCGCGGGGCGAGCCGAGCCGATGCCCTCGAGGAGGCATGGACGCGCTTTACGAAGGCGCGGCCGTTCTGGCCCAAGGCCTGATGAGCGGCGCGCCAGGCGAGGCGAACCCGCCTCCGTATCGCAGTCCCGGCTGGCTGCGCGGGGGACACGCGCAGACGATCTATCCGTACTTCCTGCCGCGCCCCGTGATCCCCCTGCGACGCGAGCGCGTCGACACGCACGACGGCGACTTCTGGGACGTCGACTGGCTCGACGCGCCCGCCGATGCCGATGCGCCGCTGGTGATCGTCTTTCACGGGCTCGAGGGCAGCTCGCGGGCGCACTACGTGCGCAACCTCATGCGCCATCTCGCGCAACGGCGATGGCATGGGGCGATCCCGCACTTCCGCGGCTGCGGCGGCGAGCCCAATCGCCTGCCGCGCGCGTACCACTCGGGCGACCACGAGGAGGTGGGTGCGATGCTCGCGCACTTCCGCGCGCGCTTCGCGGGCACGATGTACGCGTTCGGCGTGTCGCTGGGGGGCAGCGCCCTGCTCAACTGGATCGGCCGCGCGGGCGAGAACGCGCGCGGCACGCTGCGCGCGGCAGCGACCGTGTCGGCGCCGCTCGACCTCATGGCCGCGGGCATCGCGATCGA
>CAZIZD010000248.1:0-6983 GCA_964543615.1 uncultured Alcaligenaceae bacterium
GCCCACGCCCGCGAGCGAGAGATTGACCGTCACGAATCCCTCCGCACCATGAAGTCGCGCCCGACCAGTGCCTGACCGATGAACACGAATACGAGCATCGTCGCGAGCAGGACGACGCCGAGCGCGCACAGCACCTCGAAGCGGCCGTTCTCGGCAAGATCGAAGAAGTACACGGACATCGTCCGGCTGCGCGGCCCGTAGAGAAACAGCGCCGAGCTCACCTCGCGCGCCGAGAGGATGAACACGAGGAGCCACGCACCGGCCAGGCTCCGCTTCAGGAGCGGCGCAAGGATGCGCCGCAGCGCGAGCAGGCGAGATCCGCCGAGGATGCGCGCGGCCTCCTCCATCTCCTGGTTCACCGACGCCATCGCGGACGACGCGCTCGCGAACGACGTGGGCAGGAAGCGCGTCGTGAACGCGATCACCAGCAGCGCGCCCGTGCCGGCAAGCTGGAAAGGCGGCACGGCGTAACTCGCGTAGAAGCCAATCGCCAGGATGAGGCCAGGCACGACCGCCGGCGTGTACGCGAGCGCCGACAGCGCGCCCGCGCCCGGCACGATCCGGCGCGTGGTGGCGTACGCGATGCCGAGCGAGAGCGCGACCGCAAAGGTTGCCGCGAGGCCCGAGTAGAGGAAGGTGTTGACGATGGCGCGCGGCGCCTCGTTGTAGCTCGCGAAGAGGTACGCGAAATTTGCGAGCGACAGGTTGGTCAATGCAAGGCCCTTGGTCCATGCCTTGGCAAATGCGCCCTGCAGCAGCACGAGGTACGGGGCCGCGATGGAGAGCGTGAGCACGAGCATGCACCACGCGAGGAGCACCCAGCGCCAGGGGCCCAGCGCGATCGGCCGCCGCTGTCCGCCCTTCCCCGTCAGCGAGACGTAACCCTTGCGGCCCAGGAGGCGCTTCTGGGCCCAGAACATCGCGATCGCGATGAGCAGCATCGGAATGGAGTACGCGGCGGCGACCTCCACACGCAACGGGTACGAGAAAAACTCCCAGAGCTGGAGGGGAATGAGGTTGATGCGCGCGGGGAGCGCGACCATGATCGTCGAGCTGATGATGGAGACCGCATCGAGGTACGTCACGATCGACGCCGCAAGGATCGCGGGCAGGACCAGCGGCAGCGTGATCCGGCGCATCGTCCGCAGACGGCCCGACCCCAGGATGCCGGCCGCGTCCTCCATCTCGCTCGAGACGTTGTCGAGCGCCGCGGTCGTGAACGTGAAGACGTACGGGAACGAGTAGATCGCGAGGACAAAGACCACGCCCGCGAAGCTGTAGATGTTGAGCGGCGCCCAGTCGACGCCGAAGAGCGCCTTGAAGCCGACGTTGATCCAGCCCGCGTTGGGCCCCGCGAGCAGGATCCACGCCGTGGCGCCGAGGAACGGCGGCGTCACGAAGGTGGCCAGCACCAGCAGGCGCACCAGGGACTTGCACGGCATGTCGGTGCGCGAGACGGCCCACGCCATCGGCACGCCCAGCAAGGCGCACGTGAGCGCCACGCACAACCCCAGCAGGAGCGAGTTGCCGTATGCAACCAGGTAGCGCTTGGAGCTGAACGCCGCGACGTAGTTACGCAGCGTCCAGCCGCCGTCGCTTGCGTCGCTGAACGAGATCGACAGCAGGTGCAGCAGTGGGTTGGCGACGAGCGCGACGAGGACCACCGCGAGCGCGATCCACAAGGCGCCCCCGAATCCCCGCGACCCGGATCCCGTCCGCCCCCCGAGCGGCAGCGCCGCGCTCATGCGGTCCCCCGCCGCAACGGCGTGCCTCTGTGGGGGCGAACGCGGCGCTGCGCGGCGTCAGCCGAACAGGTCACGCCACTTCTGGATGACGGTCGTGAGGTCCTTCGCGAATTCCGCCGAAGGCTGCACCGCGATGATCGGGATGTCCGAAAGCTTTTGCCCGGTCGGAAGCGTCATGGGCACGTTGGGGAGCACGGGGACGTAGTGCGACTCGGCGCAGATCTGCGCATGCTCGGGACCGAGCAGGAACTCGGTGAAGAGCTTGGCCGTGTTGGGCTGCTGCGTGTTCTTCATGATCGCCGTGAGCCCCGCGATCAGGATCGACCCGTCGGTGGGATAGACGAGCGCCAGCGAATTGCCCTTCTTGATGGCCTCGATCGCCACGCCGTCGGGCATGGTCGCCACGAGGCGCTCACCCGAGCTGATCGCGGTGATCGTGTCGAACGTCGAGCGCTGGATGAGCGGGCTGTTCTTCTCGAGCTTCTCGAAATAGCCCCAGCCGAGCTTGCGCATCAGCATCACGTCGAGTGCCGCGTCGAATCCGCTGAACGCGGGGCTGCTCAAGGCGAGCTTGCCCTTCCACTTGGGATCCGCGAGGTCGAGCCAGCTCTTGGGCGCGTCGGCCTTGGTCACCTTGGCCGAGTTGTAGGCGATGGCCATGAGTCCCGCGCCCATCGGATACACGTAGCCGGGATCCACGAGGCCTTGCATGGACTTGTCGAGCCTGGAAGCGCCGGCGGGGGTGTATTGCAGCAGCGCGCCGCGCGCCTTCAGCTGCTCGTAGTAATCCGCGATCGCGCTCATCGAGACCACGCCGGCGACGGCGGTGTTCGTCTGCAGGTCCTGCTGCAGGCGCTGGAAGGTGGAGCCCGTCGTGCGCCGTACCGGCGAGACCGTCAAGCCCGGATACTTCTTCACGAACGCCTCGGTGGTGCGCTTGGCGATGGTGTCGCCGTAGAGGCTGATGTACCACACCATCTCGCCTTCCTTCTTCGCGGCCTCGTACAGCGCGCGCAGCGCGGCGTCGTCCTGGGCGAGCGCGGCACGCGGACTGCCGAGCGCGACGGCCGCGGCGGCCCCGAGCGATGCGTGGACGAAACGGCGCCGGCCCGCGAAGGTCGGGACTGCGCCGCGATCATTCGGCTTTCGTGACATCTGGCTCCTCCTCGATTGGGCCGCTACCCCTTCAGCGGCGACCCCGTTGTCCACCATGTGGATTTTTTTTCAGGATATGGTCAACGGGCGGATATTTATCGCGCGATTGGGTTCCCAGTGTCAATACGAGGTCCCCGGATGCGCGAGTCAGTACGTGGCGCGTCCTCCCGACAGGTCGAACACGGCGCCCGTGCTGAACGTGCACGAGGCCGAGCACAGCCATTGCACGAGCCCGGCGACCTCCTCCACTTCCCCCAGCCGGTTCATGGGCGACTTGGCGATCATCGTGGCGACGTGCGATTCCGACATCTGCGCGAGGAGCCCGGTGCGCACGGCAGCCGGGGCGATGGCATTGACCAGTACGCCGGTGCCCGCGAGCTCCTTGCCAAGCGCCTTGGTGAGCGCGATGACGCCCGCCTTGGCCGCGCTGTACGCGGACGAGTTCGGGGTGCCTTCCTTGCCCGCGAGGGAGGCGATGTTGACGATGCGTCCCCAGCCCGCCTCCCGCATCGCGGGCACGGCGATGCGGCAGACATGGAACGTGCCCAACAGGTTGACGTCGACGACGCGCCGCCACTCGGCCACGTCGTAGGCGTCGAGGGGCACCGTCGGCCCCGCCAAGCCCGCGTTGTTCACGAGGATATCGGGCAGACCATGGCGCTCGAGCGTCTCGCGCCATGCGCGTTCGACGGATGGAAAGTCCGCGACATCGGCCCGGACGAATGCAATGTCCGGCTCGTTCGAAGGATCGAGATCCCATCCGATCACGTCGGCGCCGCTACCGGCCAGGGCCTGCGCGACTGCCATCCCGATGCCGCGCGCGGCGCCAGTCACGACGGCGCGATGTCCCGAGAAGTCGTACGAGGCGCGTGCGGGCGCAGCGGTCATCCGGCGCGATCAGCGGATGAACTGGTCCACGTAGCCGGCGCCGAGCCCGGCGTCCGCGTAGTGGCGCCTGCACATGTCGATCTTGGTGAACACGTCCTCGTAGCCCGTGTTCTTGCCCCATGGGTCGACGTAGTACATGACGCCGTTCACCTGGAAGAACGTGATCATCTCCTCGACGTCGTCGGGCACCACGAGGGTGTGCGTCTCGCCCGGCGGCTCGAAGACGTAGCTCCCTTCGGTGGCGACCCAGTCGTGCTCGAGGTAGCGCCAGCGCCCGCGGATCACGTAGCCGTGCACGGGCGCGGGATGACGGTGGCGGCTCAGGAAACCCGACTTGCGCACGCGCAGCAGGTTCATCCAGTAGCCCTGCGACACGTTGAGGCAGAGCGGACGGAACCAGACGTTGGGCGCCTGCGGCACCCACACGCGCTCGTCCTGCGGCACGGCGAACGGGACGACGATCTCCGCCTTCGCTTCGGCGGGCATCGGCAGCTGGTAGGGCATTCGTGCGGGATCGTCTGAGGGCGTTGTCGGCATGGCGGAGAGATTGGGCAGCGGAATCGGTGGGATGGCAGCGACTGCCCACAGGATGGGCATGCGTGCCACAATATAGTCAGCATACCGAGCGCATGCGCAACGCGTCAACGACGCGAGGAAAGCGCGAGGCGCCGCCAACACGTCGAGAAGAGGAGCAACGATGTCGAAGGAAGCAACCGCGCAACTGGCATCCACCGGCGTGCTTCGCGCCGCCATCAACATGTCGAACTTTCTCCTGGTCTCGGGCAAGACGGCGACCGGCGAGCCGGTAGGCGTCGCGCCCGACATGGCGCGCACGGTGGCCGATCGCCTCGGCGTCGAGCTGCGCCTCCTGCCCTACCCTTCGCCGGGCGAGCTCGCCGACGCGGCGCTCGCAGGCGTGTGGGACATCGGCCTCATCGGCGCCGAGCCGCAGCGCGCCGCCAACATCGCCTTCAGTCCTGCGTATGTCGAGATCGAGGCGACCTACATGGTGCCGCCGGGATCGCCGCTTGCATCGATCGCCGACGTCGATGCGCAGGGCGTGCGCATCGCCTCGACCGGTCGCGCCGCGTACGACCTTTGGCTCGAGCGCAACATCCGCCATGCGACGGTGTCGCGCGCCACGAGCCTCGACGGCGCCTTCGAGCTCTTCTCGCGCGACAAGCTCGATGCCCTCGCGGGCCTTCGTCCGCGTCTCATCGGCGATCAGGCGAAGATGCCTGGCGCGCGCATTCTTGCGGGGCAGTTCATGGCCGTGCAGCAGGCCATCGGCACGCCGCGCGCCAACGCGGCAGGCGCCGCGTTCCTGCGCGCGTTCGTCGAGGAAGCCAAGTCCACCGGCCTCGTCGCAAGCCTCATTGCCAAGCACCGCATCGAGGGGCTGACGGTCGCACCGGCGGACGCGGGCGCAGCGTGAGCGCATGACGCCTAGCACGTCGCCCGCCACGCGACGCGCCGCGGAACCGCGCGCCGTTCCGGCGGTAGTCCAGGGGACCGCTGCGTTCGGCAAGTTCGTGGCGGTGCTGCAAGCCGTCGCGGATGCGCCCACTGCGCCCGACATGCGCACGCTCGTGGCGCAGGTCGGCCTGCCGCGCGCGACCGTGTACCGCCTGGTGGCGGGACTGCAACGAGAAGGATTCGTGCGCCTCGACCGGCGGGGACGCTTCGTGCTGGGGTCGCGCCTCATCGCCCTCGCCTCCCGCAGTCTCGACGCGTTCGACCTGCGCGCGGCCGCGGCCGAGAGCCTGCTCCAGCTGCGCGACAAGACCGGGGAGACCGTGCACCTCGCCGTTCCGAGCGAATCCGGGATGGTCTACATCGACAAGCTCGAGAGCCCGCAGACCGTGCGCATGACCTCGCGCATCGGGACGCGCGTGCTGTTCCACGCAAGCTCGGTGGGCAAGGCGTATCTCTCGCGCCTGCCGCAGGAGGAGTTGGCTCCCCTGCTCGAGGACATCACGTTCGTGCGCAGGACGCCCAACACCATCATGCGGCGCAAGGACCTCATGGCCGCGCTGGCCGATGCGCGGCGCCTGGGCTATGCCACCGACAAGGAGGAGACCGAACCCGAGATCCTTTGCCTCGGCGCTGCCATCTGCGACGAGTCGGGACATCCCATCGGCGGCATCAGCGTCAGCATTCCCAAGTACCGCTTCGACAGGAATGCGCAGCGGCGGTATCCGGCGTTCGTGGTCGCGTGCGCGAAGGCAATTTCCGCGAACGTCGCAGCGTCGGCGTTGAAGGGCTAGAGCTCAAGCCTCCACCGGCGCCGCCGCCGTTGCGCTCTTGCGCGACCACGCGGGATCGTCGAAGGTCGCGGCGCGATGCATCTCGCGCACGTCGGTCTCGGGATAGTGCCGCCGCGCGCGGTGCATTCGACGATCCGGGTGGCGGCCGCGTACCAGAGCGACGTTGCGGGATCATTCGAGGCGTTCGACACCTACACGATGCCAGTGCAAGTCTCGGCAGCCCAGTCCTGCCTCATCACGGCGGCGCCGCCAGGGCCGATCCAGCCCGGCGCCTGGGCGGACTTCACGGCGCACTGCTCGGGCAGTCCCGCGTTCATCCAGTGGTCAGGAAGCTTCTCGGGCTTCGCGGCATGCGAACCCATCATCGGATCGTCCACAACTTGCAATTTTCCGAACCTGGGCACGAACGTTATCTCCGCAACAGCCCACTACCCTGGGCCATCTGGCGGCTGTTTCGCTTTCGACACCTACCCGATGCAGGTGAGCTCGGTCGCGCCCCCGAACTGCAACATCGCGGTGTCCCCTTCGGGCCCGCTGAAGCCTGGCGCATGGGCGGATGCCTACGCTAGGTGCTCGGGAACTCCTTCGTCCATCGAGCGGGCTTCGTCCCTCGCGTCCTGTGCGCCCTCGACCGGTGCCGCGATCGTCTGCCATTTCCCGAGTCCCGGCGTCGCCTCGTTGGACGTCAGCGCGTCCTATGCAAACGGCGTAGGCGGCAGCTTCACCGTCGCGGACCATTTGCCTGTGACGATATCGAGCGCCGCCCGCGACACATGCTCCATCACCGCCAATCCCGCCAGTCCGGTCCGCGCCGGGGACTCATCGCATCTGTCCGCGAACTGCACGGGCGCGCCGCTGGCCATCGCGTGGTCGTCGTGCTTCGCCAATTGCAGCGCCCCGACGGGACCGTCGATGGACTGCGTATTCC
>CAZIZD010000249.1:0-6970 GCA_964543615.1 uncultured Alcaligenaceae bacterium
ATCCGCCACCTCGAGATCGCGGCCGAGCAGTTGCACCTGCACGACGCTGTTGGCGTCGAGCATCTCCGTATGCTGGTCGATGGTGATGAAGCCATCGGCGTTGCTGAACGTCGTGACCGAGCCCGATCCCTTGCCCATGGGATACGCGGCGAGCCCGGTTGCCGATTGCACGAGACCGACCAGCAGGTACTCGGTGCGGCCGCGCTCCGAATTGACGCGCATCGGAAGTGTCGCCTCGACCGTGTCGCGCCGCTCGACGGGCAGCCCTGCGTACATGCGCAGGACGGGTGCGACGAACTCGTGGAACGTGAAGATCGCCGACGTGGGGAATCCCGGCAGGATCACCACGGGCTTGCCACCGGTCACGGCAAGGCAGATGGGCTTGCCGGGCTTGAGGGCCACCCCGTGCGCGACGATGCCCGGGTCGGTGAGGCCGCTCACGATGCGATAGGAAAGGTCACCCGCGCCCTTCGACGTGCCGCCGGAGAAGATCACGACGTCCGATTCGAGGCCGCGCTGAAGCGCATTTGCGAGTGCCGCTTCGTCGTCGGGGATGACGCCAAGATGCACGGGTTCGCAGCCCAGTTCGCGCACTGCGGCGCCGATGATCGCGGCATTCGAGTCGTAGACGGCACCCGGACGCATCGGCTGTCCTGGTGCCACGATCTCGTTGCCGGTGGAGAAGATCGCCACGCGTGGGCGGCGATAGAGCTCGACACGGTCGATGCCGAGCGCCGCGATCACGCCGATCTCGCGCGAGGTGAGGAGGGTGCCCGCGCGCAACGCGGTTTCGCCGCGAGCGATGTCGGTGCCGGCGTAGCTCACGTTCTCGCCCGGCGTCACGGGCCTGCGGATTTCCAGCACGCCGTTCGCGACGTCGGAGTGCTCGATCATCAGCACGGCGTCGGCGCCTCGCGGCAGCATGCCGCCGGTGGCGATGGGCGTGGCGCGCCCGGGGACGACGGTGATCGACGGTGCCACGCCTGGCGACAGTACTTCGCCGTTGAGCGCCACCTGCCGCGTGCGCTCCTCCATCGCGTTGAAGGTGTCGCTCGCGACCAGCGCGAAGCCGTCGACGTTCGAGCGATCGAAGGCGGGGACGTCCACGGGCGCGACCACGTCGATGGCGAGCACCCGGCCGTGCGCGTCGTTGAGGGCAAGCGTCTCGCGGCCGAGCGGCGCGAGCTGCAGGTGCTTGCGGAAACGCGCGGTCGCCTCGTCGCGCGTGATGACGTCGAGGAACTGCGTCTGGGCGATCCCGTCGGCGGGCTTTGGATCGTTCATGCGCTTCAATCGTAGAGATACACGAGCACGTCGCTGCCGGGGGCCAGGCCTTCGCTTTCCGCGGGTACGATGACGAAGCCGTCGGCGCGGGTGGTCGACGACAGGATCGACGCGCCGGAGAGCGCGATGGGTTCGGCGCCGTCTTCTGCGAGGCGAACGCGGCAATAGTCGACGCGTCCGATGGCGGAGACGATCTTGCGCGCGACCTTGACCGTGCGCGTGCGATGCGGCCATGCGGCGTCGCGCCCGGCCATCAGGCGGATCGCTCGCGCCGCGAAGAAGTCGTACGCGCACAGGCACGAGACGGGATTCCCCGGGAGCAGGAACACGAGCGACGACCCGATGCGCCCCGCGCCCGCAGGACTCGACGGCCGCATCGCCACACCGTGGATCGCGAGCTCGCCCGCTTCCGCGACGAGGCGCGGGGCGTGGTCCTCGCTGCCGACGCTCGAGCCGCCCGAGACGAGCACGACGTCGGCACCCGGCGCCGTGAGTGCCGCGCGAATCGCCGCGGGATCGTCGGCGAGGCGCAAGGCTTCGGTGACGACGCCGCCGTCGCGCGCCACGAGTCCGCGGATCATGTACGAATTCGCGTCGTAGACGTCGTAGAGGCCTTTGGCTTCGCCGGGCGCCTTCACCTCGTTGCCGGTCGTCACGATGCGGATGCGTGGCTGCCGCACGACCTCGACCTGCGCGAGGCCGAGCGATGCGGCGAGCCCCACGTCCTGGGGACGCAGTCGCCGTCCGGACTTCAGCACCGACTCGCCCACCGGCACGTCTTCTCCGCGATGCGCAACGTGTTGACCCGGTGCGACCGGCCGCGTGATCTCGATGCGGCCGTCGGCCTCGGTCGCGTATTCGGCGGGAACCACGGCGTCGACGCCCTGCGGGACCGGCGCGCCGGTCATGATGCGGATCGCTTCGCCGCGCGCGACCTCGCGATCGAGCGGGCGTCCCGGCAGCACCTGGCCCGACACGGGAAAGGCGATGGGGTTGTAGTCGCTTGCGCCCGAGGTGTCCTCGCCCAGCAGCGCGTAGCCGTCCATGGCGGCGCGATCGAAGCCGGGGACGTCGATCGGGGCCACGACGTCGCGCGCGAGCACGCGTCCGGCGGCGCGATCGAGCGGGATGGACTCGCTCTCGAGGCCCTGCGCGTGACGGTCGATCCAGTCGAGCACGGCCGGGACTTCGCTTCGCTTGCGAAAGCCCTGCATGCGCACGTCGGCCATTCCGGTCATTCCGAGCCAGTTCCAATCCAGTCGAACCCGACATTCTAGAGGATCGCCCGGGGGAGAGCGCCAAGCTATAGTGCGCTTCGCACGGAGCGGGGCAGCGACGTCCAGGACATGCACGACAAGGGCAATTGCATCGGGCTTCTATCGCGGGGCGTTCTCATCGCGTACGCGATGGTGGCGTCCCTGGGGCTGCATGCCGCGAACCTGGAGTCCTGGACGGGTGGAGGCACACCCGAACTGCGCGGGCGCACGCTCGCCGGCGCGCCATTCGATCTTGCGGATCGCAAGGGCCGCGTCACCCTCGTGAACTTCTGGGCGACCTGGTGCGCGCCGTGCGTCGCGGAGATGCCGGGGCTTGCGCGACTGTCGATGCGCCTCGGCGTCGAGGTGATCGCGGTCAACTTTCAGGAGAACGCCGCGCGCATCCAGCCTTTCCTCGAGCGGATCGGCGTGACTCTGCCCGTGATGCGCGACCACGACGGAAGCCTGCGCGAAGCATGGCGCGTCGGGGTGTTCCCTTCGACGTTCGTGATCGGCCGCGACGGGCGCATCGCGCTCGTGGCGGTCGGAGAGGTGGACTGGGACGATCCCGCGATCGAAGCGAGGATCGCGGCCCTGCGCTGAAGCGGCGGCGCCCGCAGCGGGACGCCGCCGTGGCATCAGGCGATCAAGGCGGGACGCAGGCGAAGACGAACGTGAATCCTTCGCCTTCGTAAGTCCAGTTGTACGGCGGCGCACGCATCTGGTTGAAGATGGCGAGGCTGGTCGTGTAGCGGTGGTTGGGCGCGCCGTCCTTGCCGTTGTTGTACAGGCGATAGAGCGGGATGTACCCGGCCGCGCAGGTCCGGCTGCCGACCACTGCGCCGACCGGCGAAGCGATCGCCGCGACCTCGGCCTCGAACTGCCAGGCCGGATTGCCCTTGACGATGAGGCATTCGGTCACGGAGGGCGTGTAGAAGTGCGAGCTGCGGATGCCGAACGCCGTGCTGAAGAACCGGCATACATTCGACGTCCCCAGGGGCGCGCCCAGGATGGCGTAGGCCTTGAACTGCTGACCCGTGCGCGCCCATCCCGCGAAGAAGCCGGTGTCGAGCTTGTTGATCTCGTCGGGGATGCCGGTCACGAAGTAGTGATCGAAGCCCGCGTGATAGTACTCGACCATGGTGATCGTCGTCGGGCCTGACGGTACGCCGAACGTCTCCCGCACCGGGAAGACGCCCGAGTCGACGATGCAGTAGTGGTCGACCGCCGGGCAGTTGACGGAGTCGAACTCCGCGAGCACGAAGACCATCCAGTAGGTGCCGTCCGGAGGTCGCGTGAACGTCGTGTTGCGGACGACGTTGGAGTAGTAGGTGTTGGGCGGCAGCGGATTGAGCGTGGAACTGATCGCCAGTTGGTATCCGGTGAAGGCGGCACCGCGCGGGGGTTGCGTCGTCGCGGCCCAGAGCTCGAGGCGCAGCGTGCCGGTGGTACGCGACAGAGAGTTGTTCTCGATGCGGTCGACGGTGAGCTGCACGCTCGTACCCGAGATCGAGTACGCGAAGTTGCCTGAGAGCTCGAGCGAGCCGCCGAAGGTGCGCTGGCTGCTGAAGACGCCCGTGTCGGAGATGCAGTAGCTGTCGGCGGCCGAGCAGGTGACCGAGTTGAACTCGGAGAGAACGAGGACCAGCCAGTAGGTCCCGTCCGGCGGTGGCGTGAACGCCGCCGTGCGCACGATGCTGGTATAGGCGGAACCCGGCGCGAGCGGGCTGAATGTCGAGCTCACCGCCAGGCGATAGCCCGTGAACGCGGCTTCGCGCGCGGGCTGCGTCGTCGTGGCCCACAGCTCGAGCCGCAGCGTGCCCGAGGTGCGTGTCGTCGACGCGTTGTTGATGCGATCGAGGTTGATCTGGACGTTGCCGCCCGAGATCGTGTAGCTGAAGTTGCCGACCATCTGCAGGCCGTTGGCCGCGGTCTTGGCGCTGATCGCGGCGCGGTCCGCGGGCTGGCCGTCGCCCAGCGCCTGCGGCGCGCTTTGCGCGAGGTCGGGATTGTCGGTGATGCGCGCGTGCGCGGTGATGATTCCGAAAGGCAGCGCGAGCAGAAGCGAAAGCAAAGCAATGCCGTAGTGCACGGTGCGACGCGTATTCATCGTTGTCCTCCCTTTGTGAAGCATCCAGCTCCGGCATTCGGGAGTATCGACCCAAGCGTCGCTTTGTCCAAGCGAATATTCGCCTGCAGAGGAAATGTAGTTCACGTCCTGTACGGTTCGTCGCACGCCATCAGTCCGAAACCTCGATCCACGCCGGCGCGTGATCACTCGCATCACGGTGGCCGCGCACGTCGCGGTCCACGCCCGCCGCGCGCAGCCGCTTGCGGAGCACGCCGTTGACGAGCAGGTGATCGATACGCAGGCCCGCGTTGCGCTCCCAGCGCTTGCGCATGTAATCCCAGAACGTGTAGATCGTCTCGTTCGGATGCAGCGTGCGGACGGCATCGGTCCAGCCTTCGTCGATGAGCGCGCGAAACGCGGCACGGCTTGCGGGCTGCACGAGCGCGTTCTTGTCGTACGACGTTGTGGCATAGATGTCCGCCGGCGTGGGCACGACGTTGTAGTCGCCCGCGAGCACCACGGGCGCGCCCGTCGCCGCGAGCGTCTTCGCATGACGCGCAAGGCGGTCTAGCCACGCGAGCTTGTAATCGAACTTGGGACCCGGCTGCGGATTGCCGTTGGGCGCATAGAGGCAGGCGACCAGCACGCCGTTGACCGCGGCCTCGAGGTAGCGCGCCTGGTCGTCGTGGCGGTCGCCGGGAAGCTCGCGCCGGATCTCCACCGGCTCCATGTTGCGCGCGAGGATCGCGACACCGTTGTAGCGCGGCGATTGCCCGCGCCAGCAGGCGCCGTATCCGGCGGCTTCGATCGCCTCGCGCGGGAATTCCTCGTCGTAGGCGCGCAGCTCCTGCAGGCAGACGGCGTCGGGCTGCTCGGCCTCGAGCCACGCGAGAAGATTCTCGAGGCGATGACGGATGCCGTTGACGTTGAACGTGGCGATCTTCACGAAGCGTGATGGTACGCACGAACGTGCGTGAGGCAAACGCGCAACGAGCGCAAGAGCGACAAAACGCCCGGCGTGTACCACCGCCGGGCGTTTGGAGGATCAGCGAGCGTCAGCGCCTATCGCGGCTGCCCGAGGAGTCCTTGTCGGAGCCACCTTGCTGCTTCGAACCGCTGCCGCCTTGCGTGCCGCGACCCGACTCCTGGTTGCGTCCGCCCTGCTGGCCCGATCCGCCGCCTTCCTGCTTGTGCTGGCTCTTGTTGTCCTGATCCTTGTTGCCTTGCTGCTCTTGCTGTTCCGCCATTGTGCTTGTCTCCTGTGCGTCATTCGGACCACCGGATGGCGTCCGTGAGAGAAAGCTTGGACCTCGACTGGCGGCCTGCAAGTAGGACGGCGCCTGTACCGGCTGCAGGAAGGCGCCGCACGAGGGCGTCCACCGGACATTGGGGCGTGCAGCCTGCTTGCACCGAAGCGGTACGTGCGACGCACGAAACCCGTGCGCCCGATGGATTGCGGCGTAGGATTTGGCCCGGACTCCCCCTGAAACGGGCTGGCACCGAAGTTGCGAAGGGGAGGGGTCGTCTTTTGCCCATCCAAAAACTCGGGAGATTCCTCGTGCTTCTTCGCCGCACGCTTGCCCATGCCGTGCTCGTAGCAACCGCCGCCTTCGCCTGCACGGCGGCCGCCCAGAACTATCCGACCAAGCCCGTGAAGGTGGTCGTCACCTTCCCGCCGGGCGGGTCGAGCGACGTGGTCGCCCGGCAGATCACGCCTCTCATCGCCGAGAAGCTCGGCCAGCCTTTCGTCGTCGACAACAAGCCAGGGGCCGGCGCGACCATCGGCGGCGCCGACGTCGCGCGCGCCGCGCCCGACGGCTACACGCTCATGCTGTCGAATACCGCACCGATCAGCCTGTCGCCGTTCATGCTGGAGCCGCCGCCGTACGACCCGATCAAGAGCTTCACGC
Source organism: uncultured Alcaligenaceae bacterium (assembly GCA_964543615.1). Taxonomy (GTDB): domain Bacteria; phylum Pseudomonadota; class Gammaproteobacteria; order Burkholderiales; family Casimicrobiaceae; genus VBCG01. The sequence continues at coordinate 6,522 of CAZIZD010000249.1, forward strand.
ACATCGCGTACATCGGCTCGGTGCCCAACGTTTTTGTCGTGCACCCTTCGGTGCCGGCGAAGACGATCCCCGAGTTCATCGCATGGGCCAAGCAGCAGAAGGATCCCATTCCCTACGGCAGCGGCGGCGTCGGCTCCATCGGCCACATCGTGGGCGAGCTCTTCGCGAAGGAAGCGGGCATCAAGCTCAGTCACATCGGCTACAAGGGAAGCTCGCCGATGCACAACGATCTCCTCGGCGGAACGATCCTGTTCGCGATCGACACGCTGCCGCAGAACGTGCAGTTCCAGAAGTCGGGCAAGCTGCGCCTTCTCGCCGTGACGTCCACCAAGCGCGCGACCATGGCGCCGGACGTGCCCACGGTCGTGGAAGTCGGCTATCCCAAGCTCGTCGCGGAGAATTTCTTCGGCATCTCCGGACCCGCGGGCCTGCCCAAGACCGTGATCGAT
>CAZIZD010000250.1:0-6941 GCA_964543615.1 uncultured Alcaligenaceae bacterium
GTGTTCTGGCAGATCCATCGCGGCACCATCGTGAACGCCAATGCCATCGCGGGCGTGACACGCGATTACCGCGGCCACCTTCTCGTCAAGCTCAAGAATCGCAAAGAGACCCTGGCGGTGAGCGAGTCCTACGTTCATCTGTTCAAGGGCATGTAGCAGCCCAACCGCAGACGGGGCAACGAATGACCACAGCACGTCCCAGCAACATCCTGGCGGCGGCGATTGCCGCCGCTTTCGGATCGAACGCCGACCACGCGGCCGCACAGCAGGCCGAAGCGCTGCCCGACCCCATCCGCATCGAAGTGACGGGATCGCGTATCGCGCACATCGACGGCGAGACGGCGCTCCCGGTGCAGATCATCCGCCGCGACGAGATCGATCGCGGCAACTGGACGACGGCGGCCGAACTGTTGTCCTACGTCTCGGCGAATCTCGGCGGCACCAACAACGCGATGTCGGCGGGCTCCCTCGCTGCGCCGGGGACGATCGGGCTCTCGAGTGCCAACCTGCGCGGACTTGGCGAGAGCCGCACGCTGGTGCTGCTCAACGGCCGGCGCCTGTCGAACTACGCCTTCGCAGGATCCACCGTCGATCTGTCGAAAATCCCCCTCGCCGCCGTCGATCGCGTCGAGATCCTGAAAGACGGCGCGTCGTCGATCTACGGCTCCGACGCGGTCGCGGGCGTGATCAACTTCATCACCCGCAAGGATTTCACGGGCGTCGCCGTCACGGGGCAGGCGGGGGTCACCGAGCAGGGCGGCGGGAATCATTACCAGGCGACCGCGACCGCGGGCTGGGGCGATCTCACGCGAGATCGCTTCAACGTATTCGTGACGGTCGATTGGCAGAAGGACACCGTTTTGGTCGCGTCCCAACGTTCCTTCGCCGCCACCGGCTATCTGCCGGACGAGGGCATCGTCAATGTCGGCTCGGCGACCTTTCCGTCCAATATCCGCCGCGGCAATACGTTCCTCAACCCGGTCGCGGCAACGGGATGCGAGCCGCCGACCTCGATACGCGTACCTGACCTTCCGGGGTGCCGATACGACGCCGCATCGCAGCTCGACCTCCTTCCCGCGCAGGAGCAGTGGAATGCCATCGCGCGCGCCACGTGGGAGTGGTCGGCCGGCCAGCAGCTATTCGCCGAGTTCGTGTACTCGCGCAACCAGCTCGAGATCGGCCAGCCGCCCACGCCGGCCTCGCGGGGCAACACCAACGGGGTGCCCGTGCGCTATCCCGCGGGCGGACCTTACTATCCGACCGACTTCGCCAATGCCAACGGGCTGTCCGGGCCGATCGAGGTGTACTTCAGAACAACGGAGATCGGGCGCCGTATCGCGACCGTCGACACCGACGGTGAACGATTCGTCGTCGGCGGACTGGGGAGGGTCGCCGAGTGGGACTACAACGCTGCCTACCTCCGCAGCGTCAACACCGCGGACTTTGGATTCTCGTCCGGCTATCTGTCCACACCCGGATTCCTGAGCGTGATGGGGACAGGCCTCGTGAACCCGTTCGGACCTTCAGGCGAAGCAGGGCTCGCGCTCATGCGCGGTGCGCAGACGGTCGGCACGGTGCGGGACGCCAAGGGCACGCTCGACCTGTTCGATGCAAGCTTCTCCCGCGACGTGGCGCGCTTGCCCGCGGGTCCCGTGAGCGTCGCGATCGGCGGCGAGTGGCGGCGCGAGCACTTGACCGACGAACCTTCGACGGTGCTCGCGAACCAGGAAATCATCAACGTCGTCGTACCCATCGTCCCGGTCGAGGGAAGCCGTACCGCCGGGGCCGTCTTTGCCGAAATCAACATACCGCTGATGCGCGGCGTCGAGCTGGGCGCGTCGCTGCGTTACGACCACTACAGCGATTTCGGCGGAACGACCAATCCCAAGATCGCGATTCGCTGGCAGCCCGTGAGCTCGCTGTTGCTGCGGGGTACCGCGGGCACGGGGTTTCTGGCGCCCACGCTACCCAACCTCTTCACGCCGCAGAGCGGTGCGTTCGTGAGCAACCCACTCCTTGTCGACCCTGTGAGGTGTCCCGTCACGCACGCGCCGGACGACTGCGGGCAGGGGACGTTCCTGTTCGTGCAGGGCGGGAATCCCCGTCTGCGTCCGGAGACCTCCACGCAGTATTCCGCGGGCGCGGTCTGGGAGCCGACGCCGGGCGCATCGCTCGGCGTGCAGTGGTGGCGGATCGACGTCGCGAACGTGATCAACAACTACGGCCCGGCAGACGCATTTCTCGACTACGACAGGCTCGCGCCCGATCACATCGTTCGCGGCCCGCCCGACCCCGCCTATCCGGGGCTCCCGGGCCCGATCGTGGCCGTGCTCGGCCTCTACGAGAACGTCGGAAATCTCAGCACTTCGGGCGTCGACGTCACGATCGGCGCACGCTACACGCATCCGGCCGCCGGGACGTTCCGCTTCTCGCTCAACGGAACCTACATCCTGGACTATCTTTTCTCGCCTCCGGGCGGCTCGAAGATCGATCTGGCAGGCACCGGCTCTTACACGGCAGTGCCGCGCTGGCGGCACTACGCAGAGGTCGCCTGGCAACGCGGGCCCTGGGGCGCGAGCCTTGCGCAGCTCTTCCAGTCGGGTTACTCGGACCAGAGCCTCAATCTGCCGCCCCGCGACGTGGGGACGTACGGTTTGTGGAACCTCCAGGGCGTGTACTCTGGATTTCGCGACTGGTCCATCGCGGCCGGCATACGAAACCTGTTCGACACCGCGCCGCCGTTCTCGAACCAGACCCGGGTGGCGCAAGTTGGCTACGACCCGTCGTACGCCGACCCTCGCGGTCGCACCTTCTACCTGCGCGCGGGCTACGCGTTCCGATAGGTCCGGTTCGCCGTAAGTGCCACCCCGCGCCGGTTCTTGCTACACTTTTCTTCCCCGGACCGGCTCCATCCAAGCCTCGCTTCGTCCCATGGCCGCGATCCAGCGCATCATCGCCGACCGCTACGGCGGCCGGGATCTGCCGATCACGCTCGTCCTCCCCGACGGCGCCCGGGTTCCGTTGTCCCCCAACCCTGCGGTCGAAATCTGTGCGCGGTCGTGGAGAGGCCTCAAGGCCCTCGCCCGTCCCGCATTGGGATCGCTCGCCCAGGCCTACGTGAAGGGCGACATCGACTTCTCCGGCAGCGCCCGCCGCATGCTGGGCATCGCGGAGTCGATGGTCGGCGCGGTCGAGCACGGCCGCGAGAAGATCGGAACGCGCATCAAGACGTTCCTTCACCAGCGCCGGCCCAACCGCGCGAACATCTCGCACCACTACGACGTCAGCAACGCGTTCTACCGGATGTGGCTCGACGAGCGCATGGTCTATTCGTGCGCATACTTCCGCGATGACGCGCAATCGCTCGACGACGCGCAGGTCGCGAAGCTCGACCACATCTGCCGCAAGCTCAGGCTCGCGCCCGGCGAGCGCTTCCTCGACATCGGTTGCGGATGGGGCGGCCTCGTCTTCCACGCGGCCGAGCAGTACGGCGTGCGCGCCCACGGGATCACTTTATCGAGCAACCAGCACGAGCACGTGACGCGCGAGATCGCAAGACGCGGCCTCGAAGGCCGGGTGACGGTCGAACTGCGCGACTACCAGGAGCTTCCGGAGGACGAGCCCTACGACAAGATCGCGAGCGTGGGCATGTTCGAGCACGTCGGCGTCGCGCGCTTCCCGAGATACTTCGGCAAGATCCATCGCCTGCTCGCGCCCGGCGGCATGGTGCTCAACCATGGCATCACGCACAACGAGTTCACGGGCGGCAGCCTCGGCAGCGGCATCGGCGACTTCGTCGAGGACTATGTGTTTCCCGGCGGCGAGCTCACCCACGTGTCGCGAGTGATCGAGGGCATGGCGCGCGAGGGTCTCGAGTGCATCGACGCCGAAGCCCTGCGCGAGCACTACGCGAAGACGCTGTGGCATTGGGTCGACCGGCTCGAGGCGAATGCGGAGGAGGCGCGCCGCGAGGTCGGCGAGGAGCGTTACCGGGTGTGGCGTATCTACATGGCGGGTTCCGCCCACGCGTTCGATCGCGGGTGGCTCTCGCTTTGGCAGCTTCTCGGGGGCAAGCCGCTGCCGGACGGGCGCCTGCCGCATCCGCTCACCCGCGATTACATGTACCGCCCGTAGCCGCGGATGCAGCCGCATTTCGGGCAGTTGCAATTGCGGTCCGGCGACCGCATATTCTCGCGATGACCGCCAAGCCCGATCCCACGCTCGACGCCCTTCACACCGAAGAGAAGGAGTCCGCGCTCACCTTCCCCTGCGTGTTCCCGATCAAGATCATGGGACGCACGCAGGACGGGTTCGCCCAGGCCGTGAGCGACGTCGTGCACAAGCACGCGCCCGACTTCGATCCCGCGACGCTCGAGATGCGCGCGTCGAAGGAAGGCAACTGGCTGTCCGTCACCGCGACCGTGAATGCGACGTCGCGCGCGCAGCTCGACGATCTGTATCGCGAGCTCGTCGCGCACCCGATGGTGAAGATGGTCCTGTAGGCGTTCCGGGGCGGCCATGATCGTCCGCACGCTCGGCGTCACCGCGTACGAGGCGACGTGGCGCGCGATGCAGCGCTTCACCGACGAGCGCGATGCCGACACCGAGGACGAGCTCTGGCTCACCGAGCATCCGCCGGTCTATACCCTCGGCCTCGCGGGGCGTCGCGAGCACGTGCTGCGCGACAACGGCATCCCGGTGATCAAGGTCGATCGCGGCGGCCAGGTGACGTATCACGGTCCCGGCCAGCTCGTCGCGTACACGCTCGTCGACCTGCGCCGCGCGCGTCTCGGCGTCCGCGACATGGTGAGAAGGCTCGAGGGCGCGGTGATAGAATGGCTCGCCACGCATGGCATCGAGTCATACGGCAAGGTCGACGCGCCCGGCGTGTACGTTGCACGCGGCGCGGCGGACGCCAGATCGGAAGCCAAGATCGCAGCACTCGGTCTTCGCGTGCGCAGGCACTCCACCTATCACGGCCTCGCGGTCAACGTCGCGATGAACCTGGCACCCTTCCATGACATCGATCCCTGCGGTTACCCGGGGCTCGCCGTGACGCAGCTCGCCGATCTCGGCGCCGGGTGCACGGTTGCGCAGGCGGGCGAGGCGTTGACGCCGTTTCTTCAGGCGAAGCTGGCATGAGCGCGAAGCGAGGGGTCCTTTGAGCATCGACAACGAAGCGGGGGTCAAGCACAAGGGCGACGGCAAGACGTCCCGCATCCCGATCAAGATCGTCCACGCGGACACCCTCAAGAAGCCGGAGTGGATCCGCGTGCGCGCGGGCGGCTCGCCGCGCTTCTACGACATCAAGAAGATCCTGCGCGAGCACAACCTTCACACGGTGTGCGAGGAAGCCTCGTGCCCGAACATCGGCGAGTGCTTCGGAAAGGGCACCGCGACGTTCATGATCATGGGCGACATCTGCACGCGCCGCTGCCCGTTCTGCGACGTGGGCCACGGTCGGCCGCTGCCGCTCGATGCGGACGAGCCCGTCAACCTCGCCAAGACGATCGCCGCGCTGAAGCTCAAGTACGTCGTGATCACGAGTGTCGACCGCGACGACCTGCGTGATGGGGGAGCGGCGCACTTCGTCGAATGCATCCGCGCGGTGCGCGAGCACTCGCCGCAGACGCAGATCGAGGTGCTGGTGCCCGATTTTCGCGGCCGGCTCGATCGCGCCCTCGAGATCCTCGAGGCGGCGCCGCCCGACGTGATGAACCATAACCTGGAATCGGTGCCTCGCCTGTACAAGCAGGTGCGCCCGGGCTCCGATTACGCGCACTCGCTGCGGCTGCTGCGCGAGTTCAAGGCCCGCGTGCCCGGCGTGCCGACCAAGTCGGGATTGATGGTGGGTCTGGGCGAGACCGACGACGAGATCCGCGAAGTCATGCGCGACATGCGCGCGCACGACATCGACATGATCACCATCGGCCAGTACCTGCAACCCTCGAAGAGCCACCATCCCGTGCTGCGCTACGTGCATCCGGATGCGTTCGCGCAATTCGAGCGCGAGGCGTATGAACTCGGGTTCAGGCACGCGGCCGTCGGCGCGCTCGTGCGCTCGTCGTATCACGCCGACAAGCAGGCCGAAGAAGTCCTCGGTTGATCTCCGGCAAGGAATAGTCCGCCGATCGCGCGTGTTATCGCCAGGGTAGCGCACGGCCGTGCGCGCACTGCGAAGGCAATTCCATGAAAGCGTTCATCGTTCGCGCATCGCTCGCGATGCTGTTGCTGTCGTTCGGCGTCGCGCACGCCAAGGACGGGGTCGTCGAGATCAACGGCGTCGTCCAGTCCATGCCGGCCTCCGGGCTCGTCGGCGCCTGGACCATCGCGGGCCGCAGCGTGCGCACCGACGCGGCCACCGTCATCAAGCAGCAGATTGCGCCGGTTGCGGTGGGTGCGCTCGTCGAGGCGAAGGGCACCGACGAGGGCAGTGGCGTCACGCTTGCGACGGTAATCGAAGTCAAGCAGGGCGTGCCTCCCGGCGGCACGACGCCGCCGCCCGTTGCGGGCGCCGCGGCCGAGATCGTGGGCAACATCGAAGCGCTGCCTGCGTCGGGGCTCGTCGGCACCTGGCGCGTCGCCGGGCGCAACGTGATCGTTACGTCGTCGACGGTCCTCGACAACGAGCACGGCGCGTTCGCCATCGGCGTGTCGGTCGAGGCGAAGGGCACGGGCAATGCGGCGGGCGCCTTGGTCGCGTCGCGCATCGAGCGCGTCGCCGGCAACGGCGCGCCGGTGCCGCCGCTCAAGTTCTGGGGCGCGATCGAGACGCTGCCGTCGACCGCGGGATTCGTCGGCGTGTGGCGCGTCGGCGGACGCAGCGTGAACGTCACCGCGTCGACCGCATTGCGGGTGAACAACGGTCCCATCGTCATCGGCGCAATTGCCGAGGTGGACGGATGGCTGCAGCCCGACGCCACCGTCGAGGCACACGAGAT
>CAZIZD010000251.1:0-6920 GCA_964543615.1 uncultured Alcaligenaceae bacterium
ACGCGTCGCCGTGCTGGCGCAGCATGTGCCGCTCCTCATTGGCGGCCTTCAGCACCCAAAGCGCGATCAGGACGGCGCCGCAGGCCATCATGGGCACGGTCGGCACTACGACGATCGAAGCCGCCACGAGCAGGATGGAGAAGGCGTAGATGGGATGGCGGATGCGGCCGAAGAGGCCATCGGTAATGAGCGGCTGGTCGGGCTCGGCGGTGACGGCCATCCGCCAGTCCTTGCCCATGCGCGACCAGCATTTGATCGTGGCGGCCAGCGCGGCGACGCCGGCCAGCGCCGCCGCAAGGCGCACGAGACCGTACGGGTAGGTGCGCGCGAACGCGGGGAGGCCGAACGGGACGGCCTCGCGCGACAGGGCCAGGAACGGCAGGGTGATCCAGGCGGCGGCAAGCGGCACCCACAGCATCCACATCACGCGCTCGAGGCGCTGCTCCGGAATTACGCCGACTGCGGTGCGGGTGTGCCGGCGGACGCGCACGATCATCGTGCCGATGCCGAGCCAGTACGCAACGACTGTCGCCGCGATGATGGTTCCCGCGATGTCCATGTCCCATTGTACGGGGCGGGGCACCCGGCCCTCGCGACCGGACGCAACCGACGACCGGACGCCTGGACCGATCGCCGCCAATCGCGCGTCCCGACGCCCGCAGTAGAATCGCGACCATGACCGGATTGCCGCCCCAGGGACGCCCGCAACCTGCGCTTTCGTCGCAGGAGGCACCCCGCGACATCGGCAACGAGGAAGCGCGAGCGATCCTGCGGGCGTTGTTCGCCCAGTGGCGGGTCAAATTGCTCGAGCTCGTGCGCGCATCGGTCGCGGAATGCGACGACCTGTTCGAGACGCACAGCCACATCCCCGACGGGGAAATCGAGATCTTTCGCAAGAAGCGCGGCGAATGGATCGAAAAGTTCGACAAGACGCTGTGCGATCTCTTCGACCGCCGCGTCGAGGACGGCGTGCGGCGGCAGGGCAGGCGCCCGGACCAGGAGACGTCGCTGTCCACGCTGCGGGTGCTGACGGCCTTCGATCATGACCGGCAGGAGGCGCTGAAGGACGCGACCCGCTTCCTCGACCGCTTCACCAAGCGCGAGATCGCGGCGCTCGACCTGCGGGTCGAGGCGCTGCTCGGCGAGGCGGGACCGGGTGCGCGCGACGTCGACAATCCGTTCGCGGTGTCGTACGTGCTCGACGCGGTCGGCAGCTCCGCCCGCGCCATCTACCCCAATCCGCGGATCTGGCGCCCGTTCATGGAACGCGTGCTGGCGGACCTCACGCCGGAGATCAACAAGCTCTACATCTCGCTCAACCGGTTCCTCGCGGACCGCGGCGTGCTGCCGGAGATCAAGGCTGCGCTGCGCGCCCGCAGCGAGTTCCGGCCCTACGACGACCGCGACCTGCTGCCGACCTTCTCGAAGATGATGAAGGATGCGCTCCCCGATGTCCCGCGCGACGTCGTGGTGCCCGAGACGCTGGCCGATCCGAATGCGCCGCCCTCGCTGGTGTTCGCCGACTCGTTCGCCGGCAGGCCGGCGGGGGCGCTGCACGCCTCCGCCGATCCCAACGAGATGTCCGCGGCCAAGATCCTCGCAGGCCTTGCCGCGCTCGCCGCGGCACCGGGTGGGACTGCGCCGGGCGGCGCCGCTTACACGGGAGCCGGGACGGCCGGTGCCGCCCCCGTGCTCGATGCCAGCGGATTCCCGTCGCTCGACCCGTTGATGGCGCTGGGCACGTCGACACCGCTGTTCGCCACCCTCGCCCATTGGCAGCGCCTCGACCTGCCCAGCGCGATCGCCGCCGCAGCGCCCAAGCCGGCGCCGGGATCGCCGGAGGGCATGGTCGTCCCGCTGAACCTCATCCCGCACATCCGCGCGGCCATCGAGGACCAGATCAGCAACGACACGGACCGCATCACGATGGACGTGATCGCGCTCCTGTTCGACTACATCTTCCGCGACAAGTCGATCCCGGACTCGCTGCGCAATCTGTTCTCGCGGCTGCAGGTACCCATCGTCAAGGCCGCCCTTCTCGACCGCGCGTTCTTCTCCGACCGCAAGCACCCGGCGCGCCAGATCCTCGACCGGCTGGCCGAGGCCTCGGTGGGCGCCAACCAGACCGAGGCGTACCAGGAGGCGTTCGCCCGGCTCGCCTCCGAGATCGTCGACGACATCTGCCGCGACTTCGAGATCGACGTCGCCGTATTCCGCACGGCCAACCTGCGGCTTGCCGCCTTCATCGAGGAGGAGAGCCGTCGCGTGGAGGCAGCCACCAGCCAGGACGTGGCCCAGGCGCTTGCGGCCGAGGAGGTCGAGTCGGATCGCTCGCACGTGCGCGCCTTCATGCGCGATCGCCTCGCGGGTCTCGACCTGCCGTTCGAGGTGCGCGGCTTTGCCGAGACGACGTGGGCCGACCACATGGCGAAAGTCCGGCAGGAGCAGGGCGAGGAAAGCGACGCGTGGAAGGAGGCCGTGAAGACGCTCGACGACATGCTGTGGAGCATCACCTCCAAGGACCGATCCTCGCAGAAAGCGCAGCTCACCAAGATGATCCCGAAGCTCATCGGGGCGCTGCGCAAGGGCAGCATCGCGGCCGGCGTACCGCCCGAGCGCGGTCGCGCATTCTTCGAGGCGCTCTATCAGCTGCACATCGCCGCGATCAAGTCGGCGGCGACGGCGGCGGAAGCGGAGGCGGGACCGGCCAACCCTCCCGTGCCCGCGCTGAACAAGGTCAACGTGCACGACTACGTGAGCGAGATGGCCGTCGGCACGTGGCTCGCGCTCGCCAAGGAAGGCGAGACCATCAACGCCCGCCTCACGTGGGTGAGCCCGCTGCGGACCAAGTACCTCTTCACGAGCCGGTCGCGGGCGCGCGCCTTCGTGTACACGCCCGAGGAACTCGCCTTCGAGATCGAGGCGGGACAGATCTCGCTCGTGGTCGAACCCGTGCCGCTGTTCGATCGCGCCGTGAGCGCCGCGCTCAACGAGCTCGGTGCGCGCCAGCCGCCGCAGGGCGGCAAGCCGGCCGCACTGGCATCGGCGTAAGCGCACGTGCGCTCGACGATCCGGCGCGTTCCCGCGCTCGCCCTTGCTTTTGCATGCTTCGCCGGCAGTGCCTTCGCGCAACTCGGGGGCGCCCCCGCGCCCGACCCGATGGAGATCCTCGCCCAGGCCAAGGCCGCGAGCGGAGGGGCTGCGTGGGACGCGCTGCGCACACAGCACAGCAAGGTCTCGATCCTGACCGGCCCCCTCACGGGGTCGGCGGAGCGGTGGAGCGAGTTCGTCACCGGCCGCTCGGCCATCGTCTACAACATCGGGCCGGTGAGCGGCGCGGCCGGGTTCGACGGCAAGAACGCGTGGTCGCAGGACGCCTCGGGCAAGGCATGGACCGAGACGAGCGACACCGCGCGCGAGATCGCGGTCAACGCCGCCTATCGTGACCGCCTCGGGTTCTGGTATCCCGAGCGCGCACCGGCGCGCATCGTCTACAAGGAGCGCGCGGAGGCCGACGGAGCGTGGTTCGACGTCATCCGCATCACGCCCGACGGGGGCCGGCCGTTCGAGCTCTGGATCAACACCGAGACGCGGCTCATCGAGCGCCTCGTCGAGCGCGAGTCGCCCAGCACGCGCATCGAGTATTACTCGGACGTGCGCGACGTCGCGGGCGTCAAGATTCCGTTTCGCGTGCGCGCCTCGCGCAGCGACGCGAAGCACGACGAGTTCGTCTCGGTCGAGTCGATGGCGTTCAACGCGCCCGTGCCTGCCACTCGCTTTGCGAAGCCCACGCCACCCGCGCCGGACTTCGCGTTTCCCGCGGGGCAGACGGCGGTCGAGGTTCCCTTCGAGATGCTGGGCGGCCACCTTTTCGTCAAGGTCATGCTGAACGGCAAGGGACCGTTCCGCATGCTTTTCGACTCCGCGAGCAGCAGCGTCCTGCTGCCCGCCACGGCAGCCGCCATCGGCGCCGGCGGCCGCGAAGGCAACGTCGGCGTGGCGCGCGTGGATCGCGTCGACATGGGCGGAGTCGTGCTCGAAAGGCAGTCCTTCGCGACGGCCGACATCGCCGAGTTCCTTCGCCGCGTCGAGGGGCTGCCCGACATCGCGGGCGTGATCGGCTACGAGATCTTCGCCCGCATGCCCGTGACGCTCGATTACGAACGCGCGCGCGCAACGCTGCACGATCCCGGCAAGTTCAGGTACGCGGGCGGCGGCGTGCGGGTGCCGCTCGAGATGCGCGGACAGCAAGCCGGCGTGCGCGGGCGCGCAGATGGCATCCCCGGACTGTTCCTCGTCAACACTGGCAGTCGCGGCTCGCTCACGCTGTCGCTGGGATTCGCCGAGGAGAACAACCTGCGCGATCGCCTGTCCTCGCGCGTGGTGGCAGTGTACGGCGCCGGCGTCTCGGGCCCGCTCACTGCCACGCTCGCACGCGTGCGCAGGCTCGAGCTGGGCGGCGTCGCGATCGACGATCCCGTCACCATGCTCTCGCTGCGCGATGCCGGCGCGCTGGCCGAGCGCGACGTGGCGGGCTCGGTGGGCAACGCGATCCTGATGCGATTTACCGTCACGTTCGACGTGCCCGGCGGCGCGCTCCATTTCGAGAGCACGCCGCGCACCGGCCAACGCGACACGTGGGACCGCTCGGGCCTGTGGATCGAGCGGGCCGACAAGGGCCTGGAGGTGATCCACGTGGTCGAGGGAAGCCCCGCAGCCGCAGCGGGGCTGCGCGCCGGCGACGTCATCGTCGCGATCGACGGGAAGCCTTGGGCCAACGTAGGCCTGCCCGCGCTGCGCAACGCACTGGCGGGACCGCCGGGACGCAAGGTCCGGCTGCGCGTCATGGGCGGTGGCGAGCGCGTCGTCGTGCTGCGCGACCTCGTCTAGGACCCCCGGCCATCGCAACGTCGTTCGTCGGGATCGTCGCGCTCACCGCGCCGCTGTTCGTGCTCGTGCTCGTCGGCTATGCGCTCTCGCGCGTCGCGCGCTGGCCTTCCTCGGTCTCGGAGGCACTCAACCGGTTCACGTTCGGCGTCGCGATCCCCGCCCTGCTCTTCCGCATGATGTGCGACCTGCGCAGCCTGCCCCCGGTGGACGCGCGCCTGCTCATCGCCTATTTCGGCGGCGGGCTCGTCACGTTCGCGCTCGCCCGGGTCGTCGCGGCGCGCGCGCTGCGGATGGATGGCGTGTCGCAGACCGTGTTCGCGATGGGAACGATCTTCAGCAACGTCGTGCTGCTCGGCCTTCCGCTCGCCAAGGTGGCGCTTGGGGACGCGGCACTCCCCTCGGTGTCGCTCGTGATCGTCTTCAATTCGCTCACGCTGTGGACGCTCGCCACAGTCTCGGTCGAGTGGGCCCGCCATCGCGACCTGTCCGCACGCGGCCTCGCGAAGATCGTGCGCGACGTGCTAAAGACTCCCATCATCGCGGCGATCCTCGCGGGGACGGCATTCGGCTTTAGCGGACTGCCCCTGCCGCGCATCGCGGACCAGACGATCGCGCTCGTCGCGCAAGCCGCGATCCCCCTGTCGCTGGTCGTGCTCGGCATGGGCCTGGCCGAGTACGGCACGCGCGCGGGGCTCGCACCGAGCCTCGCGCTCTCCGCGATGAAGCTCGTGGTGGCCCCGCTCGTGGTGTGGCTCATCGCGCGAGCGCTCGCCCTCCCCCTGCGGGAGACGCAGGCGGTGGTTCTCCTCGCCTCGCTGCCGGTGGGCGCGAACGTCTACATCATGGCGCGCCAGTTCGGTGCGCTCGAAGGACCCGTCGCGACCAGCCTCGTGACCACGACCGCGATTTCCGCACTGACCACGCCCGCGCTGCTCGCGCTCATCGCTTAGCGTGCGAAAATCGCGGGCTTCGACGAACCCACGAGACCGCCCTCTCCCTCATGCCCGCGAAAGTCGACAAGCCCTACACCGTCCGCCGCTCCGCCATCCATGGCCGCGGCGTCTTCGCCAAGCGCGTCATCCGCCGCGGCGAACGCATCATCGAGTACAAGGGACAGCGCGTGTCCTGGGACGTGGCGATGGAACGCCCGGACAGCGACCCGGACGATCCGGCCCACACCTTCCTGTTCGAGCTCGACGACGGGCGCGTGATCGACGCGCGCGTGCGCGGCAACGCCGCGCGTTGGATCAACCACTCGTGCGCGCCCAACTGCGTCACGTGCGAGGACGACGACGGCCGCGTGTTCATCGAGGCCAAGCGGGCGATCAAGCCCGGCGAGGAGCTGTCGTACGACTACAAGCTCATCGTCGACGGCTACAGCGAGCGGGGCGTGAAGGACAACGGCGGCTCCGCCATCGTGGCCAACAACGCCGGCGGGACCGTGGGCGGCTCGGGCGCGGTGACGACCTGGGTGGACCACGGCGGCGGACGCAACAACCTGGCCCAGGCCACCGGCGCCAACAAGCTCGGCTTCCTGCAGCAGGACGGCGGCTATGGCCGCGGGAAGTTCTCGCCGATGGTGACCTTCGGCGCGCCGCAGAACGGGTCGCAGGCCAACGCGGCCGACACCATGCGGCACGCCACCTGCGCCACCATGCGCGCGGCGGTGGGCGCGAGCAGCGTGAAGCTCCGCAAGTCGCGGTTCAGCGCGGCGTTCTTCGGCTGCTGGAGCTCGCCGTGCGCCACCGGGACCGGCGGCACGGGGCAGTACCGGCAGACGATCTTCTCGTGCTCGGCGTTCACGCTCTCGCTGGGGATCACCGGGAACCTCACCTACGAGGACGCCGAGAACGCCGCGGGCGTGGCCCACACCAGCCATTTGGTGCCCGCGGCGACGCCCAACCTGGTGCTCTACCGCGCGACCGCGGACGCAACGGTCAAGATCCGAGCTCACCACACCGAGGCGAGCGTGGCCCGGACGTACACAGGGGACGCGACGGCGACGGCCTTCAGCCTGGGGATCTCCCAGA
>CAZIZD010000252.1:0-6905 GCA_964543615.1 uncultured Alcaligenaceae bacterium
CCGCCGCGCCCGCCGCGTTGGCCGATTCGGCGCCGCGACCGAAGCCGCCCCCGCCACGGACCAAACCACCCGCGCCACGGACCACGCCGCGGAACAAGGCCACGGAGGCCGACGCCGAAGCGCCGCGTCTGTCCAAGCGCATGAGCGAGCTGGGTCTGTGCTCGCGCCGCGAGGCCGATGAGTGGATCCGCAAGGGCTGGGTCACGGTCGACGGCAAGATCGTGGACGTGCTCGGCACCCGCGTGCCGGTGACGGCGAAGATCGAGATCACGCGCGAGGCGGCGAGCGAGCAGGGCGAGCTCGTGACGATCCTGCTTCACAAGCCCGTGGGGTACGTCTCCGGACAGGCCGAGGACGGCTACCAGCCCGCCTCGGTGCTGGTCACGCCCGCCAACCAGTGGCGCGACGATCGCTCGCAGATCCGCTTCAAGCCCGCGCACCTGCGCGGGCTTGCCCCCGCGGGACGGCTCGACATCGATTCCACCGGCCTCATGGTGTTCACGCAGGACGGCCGGGTGGCCAAGCGGCTGATCGGGCAGAACTCGGAAGTCGAGAAGGAATATCTCGTGCGGGTGGAAGGCGATCTGCGCGACGATGCGCTCGTGCTCCTTCAACATGGACTCGAGCTCGACGGCGTGAAGCTCAAGCCTGCAAAGGTGTCGCGGCAGAACGCGGACCAGCTGCGCTTCGTGCTGCGCGAGGGTCGCAAGCGGCAGATCCGCCGCATGTGTGAGCTCGTGGGTCTCACGGTCACGGGGCTGAAGCGCGTGCGCAGCGGCAACGTGATGCTGGGCGCGCTGCCCGTGGGCCAATGGCGCTACCTGCGCCGCGACGAGCGATTCTGATGGCGTCCATCGAGGCCCTGCGCGACGCGCTGCGCGCCTTCGCCGCCGAGCGCGACTGGGAGCAGTTCCATTCGCCCAAGAACCTCGCGATGGCGCTGTCGGTCGAAGCCGCGGAACTGCTCGAGGTCTTCCAGTGGATGGGAGACGACGAGAGCCGCAAGCTCGATCCCGCCGCGCACGCAGCAGCGAGCGAGGAGATCGCCGACGTGCTGCTCTATCTTGTCCGCCTCGCCGACCAGCTCGGCATCGATCCCGTCGACGCGGCGCAACGCAAGATGGCCGACAACGCGCGCAAGTATCCGGTCGACAAGGCGCGCGGCACGAGCCGCAAGTACACGGACCTGTAGCCCGCGTGACCAACCCGGGCGAGTCCTCCCTGCCGCGCGTGACGTGGAATCACGGCGGCGCAACGAGCGTCGCGCTTTGGCGCTCGGAGCGCGGGGCACCGCCGCCGGCGCGCGTGGCCGTGATCGACGACACGACGACGGCCGATGCGGCCTACGTGCTGGCCACGCAGGGCACCGGACTGTTGTGGCGCGGCGATTTCCAGAACGCGCGGCAGATGCAGAACGCGCTCGCGAGCCGCGCCGATCGTCCCTCGCGCAAGGCAAAGCGCGGTGCGCCGCCTCCGGCACCCGCATTGGGGTCTGCCGAAATGGCGAAGGCATTCCATCTGCATCGCCAGGCACGCGCGCAGCGTGCCCGCACGCTCGGCATGCTGCTGATCGAGCTCGACGCGGACTACGGCATCCGCCTGCGCCGGGCGCCCGACTGGCGAGACGCGTGCCGCGAGGCCTACGGCCCGGCGACCGAGCCGTCCGTCGTGTCGCTGCGTGAGCTGCTGGGCGTGGTGGGCGCGCACGAGTGGCGGCGCAAGGGCATCGACGTGCCGGCCGCGGGAGGCCGCGTGCATCCGCATTACGGCGTGTTCGCGCCGGTGCGCAGCGAGTACGTGGACCTCGTGGCCAGTGCGCCGCTGCCCGCGGCGCTTGCGCATGAGAGCGTGGCGTTCGACATCGGCACCGGCACCGGCGTGCTCGCGGCGGTGCTCGCGCGGCGCGGCGTCGCGCGCGTGATCGCCACCGACGTGGACGCACGCGCCCTTGCCTGTGCGCGCGAGAACGTCGCGCGGCTTGGCATGCAGGGGCAGATCGACGTGGTCGCAGCCGATCTCTTTCCACCCGGACGCGCGGCGCTCGCCGTGTGCAATCCACCGTGGGTGCCGGCGCGTCCGGCATCCCCTCTCGAGCACGGCATCTTCGACGACGGGAGCCGCATGCTGCGCGACTGCCTCGCGGGTCTCGCGGCGCACCTTGCACCCGATGGCGAGGGATGGCTCGTGCTCTCCGATCTCGCCGAGCATCTCGGCCTGCGCACGCGCGCCGAGCTCGAGGGCTGGATCGAGGCGGCGGGCTTGCGCGTCGCGGGCCGGCTCGACGTGCGCCCGCGTCATCCGAAGGCCGCCGATGCATCGGACCCGCTGCATGCGGCACGCGCCGCGGAGGTCACGTCGCTCTGGCGGCTCTCCGCGCGCTAGAACACCGCGCGTGCTTCGTCCGGGGAGAACGTGTAGCGGCGGTTGCAGAACTCGCAGGTGACCTCGACGTTGCCGCGTTCGGCGAGGATCGACTCGACCTCCGCGGAACCGGCAATGCGCAACGCCTTCGCGACGCGCTCTCGCGAGCACGAACAGGCGAACGCCACCGCGCGGGTCTTGAACGCGCGCACGTCGTCCTCGCGCAACACCGATGCGATCGCGTCGTTGGGCGAGGGCGCCGCAAGCAGCGATGCGGCATCGATCGCGTCGAGAGCGCCCGCCACGCGGGTCCACGTCGCGTCGTCCTCCTCGCTCGCGCCCGGTAGGCGCTGCACCAGGAGTCCCGCGGCGCCGTCACCTGCCGCGAGCACGAGGCGGCTCGCAAGCTGCTCCGACGTCGCGAGGTAGTGCTCGATCAGGCCCGCGATGGAGCCGGCCTCGAGCGCGACGATGCCCTGGTACATCGTGCCGGCACCTTTCTGGTCGAGCGTCAGCACGAGGCGTCCGCGCTGCGCGCCGCCCGCGAGCTCCGCCAGCGATGCCGCCGGTCCGAGATGCTCCACGCGCGCCGCATCCCACTGCGCCGTGGCCCGAAGGCCGAGCGTGTCGGTGCATTCCACGACGAGCAGTCGCACCGGCCCGTCACCAGATAGCTGCGCGATGAGGCTGCCTTCGAACTTGAGCGTCGACGCGAGCAGCGCGCAAGCCGCGAGCAGTTCGCGCATGACGCGCGCGATGGCGGGCGGATACGCATGACACGCGAGCACTTCGCGCGCGGTTGCCGGAAGCGACACGAACGCGCCGCGCACCGCCGCGTGCTCGAGCACGAAAGGCGTGAGGCCGTCCGCGTTCACCGGTCGGGCTGGTACTTGAGCGAGTAGAGGGTCATGGGGAGCGCCGAGTTCTTGTCGAACAGCGCACCCGCTTCCACTCCCGCGCGCGCGACGGCGTCGGCGGTCTTCACGCGCGGGTAGAGGGCCTGCATCGCGCCGAGCGCGAACTCGCGTCCCGTGCCCGCCGCCCAGAACTGCGTGTACTCGAAGACTTCGCGCATCGAGTACACGCCGAAGATGCCGTGGCGGTTGGCGATCAGCGCAGTGATCTGCGTGGACTCGTACGGATCGTCCTCCTCTTCCTTGGGATTGAGGAAGTGCTGCTCCTTGAGGATGGGATGCAGCTTGCGGAAGGTCTCGAAGATCGCGAACTTGTCGGTGAAGTCGAGCGACTCCTGCCGCCGCAGCATGCTCTCGAACACGAGCTGGTGCGCGGCCGAGCCGCAGAGGCCGATGTACGTGCCGCGGTAATGCACGATCTTGTCGTACGTGACGTCGTGCTCGGCTGCGAGCCGGGTATCGCCGAACGTGGTGAGCGAGTCGGCGGCGATGACGATATCGTCGTCTTTGCGGACGATGACTAGAGTGGTCATGAGCGATACGAAGAAGGCGAGTGAAGCGAAAAGGCGCGGCGTTGTACGAACAGACCCGCGCCCAGCGAGTTGACCGGCGCCCGGAGGTGTCCGGCCCACCGAGCCAACCGAGTTGACCGGCGCCTACAGGGCGTCCGGTCCAACGAGCCAACTGAGTCGACCGGCGCCCATAGGGCATCCGGTCCAACGAAGCCCCAATTATAGCCGGGGAGCGTCGAGCCTCGTAGTTGCCGGCACCCGCGCGCGGCTCCATGCCGCGATCGCGTGCGCCATGAACGCGTCCGCGTTCTCCGGATGCGCCTCCGGCATCGGTTGTCCGAGAAACCGCCACGCCGCAAGCAGCGTGGGCACGACCTCGTCGTCGGGGAGCGCTACCGCGCCCGTCTGCTTGCTGAGTTTCTCGCCTGCCGAGTCGATAGCGACGGGAACGTGCAGGTACTCGGGTGTCGGCACGTCGAGCGCGCGCTGCAGGAAGATCTGGCGTGGCGTGGAGGGCAGGAGATCGGCGCCGCGCACGATCGACGTCACGCCCTGCAGCGCGTCGTCGACCACCACCGCGAGCTGGTAGGCGAAGTAACCGTCGGCGCGGCGCACGATGAAGTCGCCCACGTCGCGCGCGAGCGCCTGGCGTTGCGGTCCCTGCACCGCGTCCACGTATTCGATCGTCGCATCCCCCACGCGCACGCGCAGCGCGACGCGGGGCACGCCGGCGGGCAACGCGGACTCGCGGCACGTTCCCGCATAGACGCGCTCGCCGTTCGCATTGACCGGCGCGTGCTCGAGGTCGCGCCGCGTGCACGTGCACGCGTAGATGAGGTGCCTTGCGCGCAACCGCTCGAGCGCGCGCTCGTAATGCGCGATGCGTTCCGACTGGCGCGCGACGTCGCCGTCCCAGCGAAAGCCGTACCGCGCAAGCGACGCCATGATCGCGCGCTCCGCCTGCGGGCGGCTGCGCGGCTCGTCGACGTCCTCGATGCGCACGAGCCATTGTCCGTCGCGGGCGCGCGCGTCACAGTAGCTCGCGAGCGCGGCGACGAGTGAGCCGAAGTGCAGCGGGCCGGTGGGCGAGGGTGCGAAACGGCCCACGAGGGGGCGCGTCGCGGCGTTCACCTGGGGACGGAGACGCCCACCGTATTGATCGCGGTGGGCGGAAGTGCCGCGTAGTGGAAGTGCCGGTTGTGCGCGGCGAGCACCGCGTTGGGATACTCGGGCTGGCCGAGGCTGCCGTTGTAACGGCCGAGCGCGCGGTAATAGTCGCCGTTCTCGATGTCGAGATAGTGGCGCAGGATCACCGTGCCGTACCGCAGGTTGGTGCGCAGGTTGAAGAGATTGTGGTCGGGCCCGCCGATCTGTTTCACCCAGAAAGGCATCACCTGCATGTAGCCGCGCGCCTGCGCGCTCGACACGGCGTACTTCTTGAAGCCGCTCTCGTGGTAGATCACCGCCAGCACCATTTGCGGGTCGAGGCCCGCGCGCATCGATTCGTAGTGCGTGGTGGCGAGGAGCTCGCGCCGCTCGCGATCGGTTTCGACCTTGTGCGCGATGCGGCGCGACATCTCCGAGATCCAGCGCTCGACGTCGGGCCGGGACGCGTAGTCCGCCGGGACCGGCGCATCGGCGATCGACTTCGCGAGCCCGTTGACCACCGACTGCGAAAGCTGCTCTTCCTTTTGCGCACCCGCGAGCGCGGGCAGCGCCACCGCGAAAAGCGCGGTAGCGAGTCCTGCACGCATTGCGATGCGTCGAATCATGCGGTTCCCCGTAGGTCGTGTTTCAGCCCGGCGCGCCATTGCGGCGGGCTGAAATCCGCCCAACCACGAATGCCGCGATCTCGCCCAACGGCACGGCCGTGGCCGCTTTGTCGCGGCGGCCCTGGTACTCGACCTTGCCTTCCTTCAAGCCCCGGTCGCCAATGGTGACGCGATGCGGGATCCCGATCAACTCGAGATCAGCAAACATCACGCCAGGGCGCTCGCCCCGGTCGTCGAGCAGTACCTCGACCCCGGCCTCCTGCAAATCGCCGTACAGCCGGTCGGCGGCGTCGCGCACGGCCTCGTTGCGGTCGTAGCCCACTGCGGCGATGGCCACCGTGAACGGGGCTATGGGCTCGGGCCAGACGATACCGCGCTCGTCGTGGTTCTGCTCGATGGCGGCGGCCACGACCCGGGTCACCCCGATGCCGTAGCACCCCATTTCGAGGACCCGGGATTGACCGTCCGCGGCGAGATAAGTTGCGCCCATGGCCTCGGAGTACACATGGCCGAGGGCGAAGACGTGGCCGACCTCGATGCCGCGCACGATGTCGAGGGTACCCTTGCCGTCCGGCGAAGGGTCGCCCTTGACCACGTTGCGGATGTCGGCCACGAGGTCCGGCTCGCGCGCATCGCGTCCAAAGTTGACGCCGCGCAGGTGGTAGTCGGCCTCGTTGGCGCCGCACACGAAATCGCTCATCGCGGCAACGGTACGGTCGACGATCAGCGGCAGGTCGGCCGGGATGCCCACCGGCCCCAGGTACCCCGGCTTGCATCCGGTGGCCTGGACGATCTCGGCATCGCTCGCCCATCGCCATCCGTCCATGCCCGGGAGCTTGCCGATCTTCACCTCGTTGCCCATGTGATCGCCGCGTACGAGCAGCATGTGCGCGCGCTCGCCGGCCCACACCATGAGGCACTTCACGGTGCGGGCGAGCGGAAGCCCGAGGAGCCTGGCCACGTCATCGCACGTGGAAAGGCCGGGCGTGGGAACCTTGGCCATCGTCTCGGCGGGCGCCGCGCGCGATCCCGCGGGCGCCAGGGCTTCGGCCTGCTCGACGTTGGCGGCGTATTGCGATTCGTCGCAAAAGGCGATCGCGTCCTCGCCCGAATCGGCGAGCACCTGGAACTCGTGCGACGACAATCCGCCGATCGCGCCCATGTCGGCGTCGACCGCGCGGAACTTCAATCCCATGCGCGTGAAGATCCGCTCGTACGCGTCGTACATCGCGCGATAGCTCTTCATCATGCCGTCGTTGTCCACGTCGAAGGAGTAGGCATCCTTCATCACGAACTCGCGCGCGCGCATCACGCCGAAGCGCGGCCGGATCTCGTCGCGGAACTTG